>NZ_JBYNAH010000330.1:0-3629 GCF_059781815.1 Salipiger sp.
AGGCCGCCACGGTGGCGTCGATCCACATGCCGCACTTGCCCTGCTGGAACAGCGAGAGGTTCTCGTTGAAGCCATTGGTCGAGGCGCCCGGAGGACCGTAGTTGGTCATCAGGTCCATGTAGGTGTTGAGGGTGTTGGCCCAGGCCTCGCTGTCGAACTGGGGCTTCCAGTTCTCATCGAACCAGCGCGCGCCGAACGAGTTCGACATGGCGGTCAGGAAGGCCATGTTCTCGCCCCAGCCGGCCTTGCCGCGCAGGCAGATGCCGTAGATTTCGTTGTCCTTGTCGGTCATCGCTTCGGCGGCCTTGGCGATGTCGTCCCAGGTCGGCGCGTCGGGCATTTCCATGCCGGCGGCTTCCATCAGGTCCTTGCGGTACATCACCATCGAGCTTTCGCCGTAGAACGGTGCGGCATAGAGCTCGCCGTCGACGGTCAGACCGCCGCGGATCGCGGGCAGGATGTCATCCGCATCCCACTCGGCGGGCAGGTCGTTCAGCGACACGAGCCAGCCCTGCTTGCCCCAGATCGGAACCTCGTAGGTGCCGATGGTCATGACGTCGAACTGGCCGCCCTTGGCTGCAACGTCCTGCGTCACGCGCTGGCGCAGCACGTTCTCTTCCAGCGTCACCCACTCGACTTCGATGTCGGGGTACTGGGCGTTGAATTCATCCATCAGGCCCTGCATCCGGATCATGTCGCCGTTGTTCACGGTCGCGACGGTGATCGTTTCCGCCGACGCGGCGGTTGCAAGCGCGCCAATGGCGCACGCGCCCATCAGGGCACGGAACGAATAAGACATGGTAGTCCTCCCAAAACCTTCACACTGAGCATCTGCTCAAGAAGTGAATAAAAGCTCACATGGGGCGGCAATCTTGTCAAGCCTGATTTGCGTGCAACGCATGGCTTAACTGCTGAGCAAAGCGGCGGCGGTGTATTCGTCGGTGATCAGGCCCTGGATCAGTCCGCCCCGCAGAGCGGCCTTCAACGCCTTGATCTTGCTTGGGCCACCGGCGATGCAGATCACCGGATTGTCGTTCACGGGCACCCGCGAGCCGACCATGAAATTGTTGACGGGATGGTCGATGTAATTTCCGTCCGAATCAAAAATATGGCCGCAGATCTCGCCCGCCGCGCCCGCCGCCTGCACCGCGTGGAGCTCATCGGCGGTGATGAACCCGTCGACATAGAGCGGCGCGTCCTCGGCCATCTGGCCGATTCCGACGATGGTCAGGTCGGCCTGCGCCCCGAGCGCGCGCGAGCTTTTGACGTGGGGCAGGTTGCGATACGTCTCGAACGCTTCGGCATCGCGCGCCATCACCGGCACCGACATCGGGTAGTGCGGCGCGCCGGTCTTGTCGGCGATGCGCATGATGACCTCGTAGAACGAGGCCGAGCCATCCGGAGAGACATTGCCGATCAGCGACACCACGCGGTGATGGCTGGCGGGAATCACCTGCATCTCCTCGATCACCGCGCGCAGCATGCGCCCGGTGCCAAGCGCCACGAGCTTGGGCTCGGGATCGCTGAACACCCGTTCCAGCTCGGGCGCGGCGAAGGGGGCAATGGCGCGCGGCGCATCCTGTCCCGAACCGATCCCGGGGGCGACGCGCACCCGCGTCAGCTCGAATTTGCGGCGCAGGGCGCGCTCGAGCTCGAGGCATTCGGCGATCGGGTGGTCGATGCGCACCCGGACCAGCCCCTCGGCCATGGCGCGCGCCACCATGCGTTGCGCGCGCTGCCGCGAGATGCCCAGCTCCTGCGCGATCTGGTCCTGGCGCAGGCCGCCCACGTAGTAGAGCCAGCCGGCGCGGGCTGCGATGTCGTCGGCGGATGCCTCGCTGTCGTCACTCATGCGCCGGTCCCCCAGTCTGTCCCGATTTCAGAAGCTGCGGCGCAAGATGCGCGAGCTCGGAGAATTTGGCAAATGCCTGCTGCGGCAGGGCATCTGGCGCCGAGGGCGGCTCCATGCCGGTGAAATGGCTGCCGCCGGTGAACTGCCAGACCTGCATTCCGGCCGCCAGACCGGCCCGGATTCCGGCGAGAGAATCCTCGATCAGCAGGCAGTTTTCCGGCGCGATGCCGGCTTTCTCGGCGGCCCGCAGCGGCAGGTCCGGGGCCGGTTTGCCCCGTGTCACCTCGGCCGCGGTGGTGATCCGCCCCTCGAAATATCGCGTCAGCCCGACGATCTCCATCGACTGCGCCACCCGAGCCGGGCTCGAGCTCGTCGCGATGCCGTAGGGCACCGTGAGCGCCTCGAGCGTGTCGGTCAACCCCGGCATCGCCCGCAGCTCTTCGCGGAACGCCGAGACCAGCCGGGCGCGGTAGTCGGTCTCGAAGCCGACCGGCAGGGTGATCGCGAATTCGCGCCGGATCTGTTCGAGCACCACCGGGTAGCTGCGGCCGAGGAAGTGCTGCGCCACGTAGGGCAGGTCGATGGTGACGCCATACTTGGCCAGCTCCGCCACCAGCATCCGCGCGCTGATGACCTCGCTGTCGACGACGACACCGTCGAAATCGAAGATGACTAGCTGGATATCGGACATCGCGCTCTCCCTGTCGGCGGGTGTAGACCAGCACCACGGCCGGCGCCAGAGCGCGAGATGATGGCGAAACGCCATCCTCCGCAGCAGAGGGCGCTGTTCAGGCGCGGTTGAATTGGTTAATATTCTCAAATCGAGAGTTTTCGGGCGGGGCGCTTGCAAGCGGGAGTGGACTGGCGATGACACGCAACACCAACGCGCGCATCGGCGCGGTCGGGTCTGAGGAGGCAGAGGCCCGTCGCGAGGATTCGGACTTGGCCGGGGATGAGTCTTTGACCGGGGAGGACGCGCCCGGTGCCGAGACGCTGGCGGAGACGGATCGTCCCGAGGCAGACAGGATCGCGCTCGACAAGCGCGAGCTGATCGCGCGGGTGGTCGAGCGCTGCGGGGTGAAGAAGCGCGAGGCCAAGCCGACGGTCGAGGCGGCACTGGCGATTCTCGGTGAGGCTCTGGCCGAGGGGCGTGACCTGCGGCTCGAACCCCTTGGCAAGCTCAAGGTGAGCGACATCAAGAGCCGTGGCGACAAGCGCGTGATCGACGCGCGCCTGCGCCAGAACGCCGGATCTGCCGTGGCCGACGCCGCGGAGGGGGCTCTCAATATGGATAGCGGGGAGGGCGAAGACTGACCCGCCGTGCTGCCGCAACGGCATCGGAGCGGCGGGAAAGATTTCGCCGAAAATCCTGCGAATGCCCTCTTGCACCTCTCGGCGGCTTCTCTTATTAGACCCGCTACCGGGTGATTAGCTCAGTGGTAGAGCGCTTCGTTCACATCGAAGATGTCAGGAGTTCAAATCTCTTATCACCCACCATTTTTCTGAAGGGCGCGCTCTCCGATCGGATCGAGCGCGCCTTTTTTGTTTTCTAGATCTGGGTTTTCCTCGCCGAAGCTCGCCCGATCAGGGCGACCTCCTCGGCCACCGCGCGGCAGTGCGCGTCGCAGCGGGTGGGGGCGCGGTAGAGCGTGGCAAGCGTTTGCAGAATGCGGCGCATGGGTCACCACCTCTCTCTCAGGCCACGGGGCAGTGCGGGCGGCTGCGGCGCCGCGGGCAGGCCGATGTCGCGGGCCAGCGCCGGGTCGCGGCGCAGAAG
>NZ_JBYNAH010000036.1:0-22944 GCF_059781815.1 Salipiger sp.
GAGCGGGCGTGCAGGTGCAGCTTCTTGGAGATCACGCCGCCGAGCTGGGCGCCCCAGCCATCGCCGAGGTTCTCCTGACCCGAGCCGCCATACTTGCCGTCGCCGATGATCGGGTGGCCGATCTCGGCCATGTGGGCGCGCAGCTGGTGGGTGCGGCCGGTGATCGGCTCGAGCGCCACCCACGAGGCCCGGCCCGCGACGCGGTAGAGCGTGGCATAGAGCGTGTGGGCGCGTTTGGCGCCGGGGGTGCGGTCCATCTCGCGCGGGTGCACGCAGATCATCTTTTCGCCCTCGCCGGACTTGCCATGGCCGGGGGCCTTGACGAGCCCGTAGCGGATCTCGCCCAGGTAGGGCGTCGGAACGCCGGCGACCACGGCCCAGTAGATCTTGCGGGTCTGCTTGTGGCGGATCGCGGCGGTGAGCGCCTGCGCGATCTCGCGGGTGCGGGCCAGAAGCAGCACGCCGGAGGTGTCCTTGTCGAGCCGGTGCACCAGGCGCGGCTTCTCGTCATAGTCGAAGCGCAGCGCCTCGGAGAGCCCGTCGACATGGCGCTCCTGCTTGCTGCCGCCCTGCACCGGCAGGCCCGGGGGCTTGTTGAGCGCGATGATGTAATCGTCGCGGTAGATCACCGCGTCGCGGATCAGCTTGGCATCGGCCTCGCTGACCTTGGGCTCGCGCGGCTTGGCCGCGGCGGCCGCCGCCTCGTCGGGTTCGGGCAGGGGCGGGACGCGCACCTGCTGGCCGACCTCGAGGCGGGTCGCGGCCTTGCAGCGGCCGCCATCGACGCGCAGCTCGCCCTTGCGGCACATCTTCTCGATGCGGCCCTGCTGGAGATGCGGAAAATGGCGCTTGAGCCAGCGGTCAAGGCGCTGGTCGCCGTCGCCGGGGCCCACGGTGATGGTCTGCACGCGGCTCATGCGAAGATACTCCGGGTCAGGAAGAGGCCGGCGAAGAGCGCGGCAATGGAGAGCACCAGCGACGCGGCGACATAGATGGCGGCAAGGACGACCTCGCCGCGCTCGTAGAGCGTCACCACGTCGAGCGAGAAGCTCGAGAAGGTGGTGAAGCCGCCGAGAAAGCCGATGGTGAGAAAGGGAGCGAAGCGGGTGGCGGAGATATTCGCCAGCACCACGACGAACACGCCCATCAGGAACGAGCCGACGACATTGACCGTCAGCGTACCCCACGGGTAGCCGCGCCCCAGCAGCGCGGTCATGCCGACGCCGGTGAGATAGCGCCCGCTGGCACCCAGTGCGCCGCCCGCGGCGACCTGTAGAAGCGTGTAAAACATGGGCGCGATGTGTCCTGCGGCGGCCCGCTTGTCAAGGTCGGGCCGTTCGGGGGCGCTGCCCCCGTCCGCGCGGGGCGCGGACTCCCCCGAGGTATTTTCGAACCAGAGAAGGGTGGGGCCGCGCGCGGGGTCAGCGCAGCGCGAGGCCCGCGGCGTCGAAGAGATGGGTCTGTCCGGGCTCGAAGATCAGGCCGCAGGGCTGGCCCGGCTTGAGGCCTGTGTCGCCATGGGTGCGCACGGTGAGCTTTCCGGCGGCGCCGCAATCGGCGATCACGTAGGTGTCGGCGCCGAGATATTCCATCACGTCCACGGTGCCGTCGATCTGGCCGCTTCCGGGCGCGCCGAGGGTGATGTGCTCGGGGCGGATGCCGAAATGCTCGGCCTCGGAGGGCAGGGGGGCGTCGAGGGTCAGTCCGGCGGTGGCGGCGGGGAAGACGTTCATCTTGGGCGAGCCGATGAACTGCGCCACGAAGAGGTTGCCCGGGCGCTCGTAGAGTTCGCGTGGGGAGCCGACCTGGCTGACGCGGCCGGCTTCCAGCACCACGATGCGGTCGGCCAGGGTCATCGCCTCGACCTGGTCGTGGGTGACGTAGATCATCGTCGCATCCAGCGTCTGGTGCAGCTTGGCGATCTCGTAGCGCATCTCGACGCGCAGCGCGGCATCGAGGTTCGACAGCGGCTCATCGAACAGGAAGGCGGTGGGATCGCGCACGATCGAGCGGCCGATGGCCACGCGTTGGCGCTGGCCGCCCGAGAGGTCCTTGGGCCGGCGGTCGAGCAGCGGCTCGAGTTTCAGCACGCGGGCCGCCTCGTCGACCTTGGCGTCCATCTCGGATTTCGCAACCCCCGCGGCCTTGAGCGAGAAGCCCATGTTCTCGCGCACCGACATGTGGGGATAGAGCGCGTAGCTCTGGAACACCATCGCGAGGCCGCGCCGCGCGGGGGGCTCGGCGGTGGCGTCGCGGCCGCCGATCAGGATCTGCCCGCGCGAGGTCTCTTCCAGCCCGGCGATCATCCGCAGCAGGGTGGACTTGCCGCAGCCGGAAGGCCCGACGAAGATCACGAACTCGCCCTCCTCGATGGCGAGATCCACGCCCTTGATGACCTGCGCCTCGCCGTACCATTTCTCGACGGCCTTGAGTTCGATGCTTGCCATGTCTGTCGTCCTTACCTTCCGGCCCAGGCCAGCCACACCGCGGCGGTCCAGGTGAAATTGTCGCCGCCGCAGGGGGCGGCATCCAGCGGGTCGAAATATTCGCGGAAGCCCGCGCGCTCGATCAGCGCGGCGGTCTCCTCGCGCAGCCGCGCCTCGTCCCAGTCGCGCCCGGCGCTTAGCAGTCCGAGCGCGATCAGCGCGTTCATCTGCGGCCAGACCGGCCCGCGCCAGTAGCGCTTGCGCTCGAAGCTCGGCGCCTCCGGGTCCGACGAGGGCAGGCCGTAGGTCACCGCGTCCCACATGCGGGCGAGATGCGCCTCCATCCCCGGCGTCTCGCAGCGCGCCAGCCAGCACAGCAGGGCGCCCGAGCCGATCACCCCGGCCCATGCGCCGCTGCGCAGGTCCTTGGCGTCATAGCTCTGCAGCTCCGGGTTCCAGAGCGTCTGAACGCCCTGGCGGAGCTGCGCCGCCCAGCCCTCGATCTCGCGCACATCCTCTCCCAGCGCCCGGCCGAGGGCGGCGAGATCGTCATGGGCGCGGATCAGGATGAAGGTGATGCCGGGATCGGTCATCAGGAAGGGGCAGTGCGCGACGATGGTCTGCTGGTCCCAGCCGCACTCCTTGCCGAAGCGCACCAGCGCGAGGTAGCGGTCGTATTCGAGCTTGGTCGGGCGCTGCGCGCCGTCGACCTCCGCCTCGTCGCGCCGCGCATAGTCGCCGGCGCCGGAGCCGTCGACATTGGCGAGGCCCACGTCCCAGTCGGGGCAGTTGTCGCGCCCCGATTCCCACGGGTGGCACACCGCCACCGCGCCGCTGGCGCAGCGGGTCTGCATCCACCAGCGGTGCCAGGCGACGAGCTTGGGGTAGAGCGCCCGCAGCCGCGCGGTGCCCGCCTCCGGCTCGGCCTCCCAGACCGCGCGCATGAGCGTGGCCGCGACGGGTGGCTGGCTGATCCCCGAGGTCGGCACCTCGCCGCCCGCCCCCCAGACATCGGGGCCGGGGAAATAGCCGGGGGCTTCGTCATGGAACACCATGTGCGGCACCATGCCATCCGCCCATTGCGCGGCGAAAAGCGTCTCGAACTCGCGCCAGGCGCGGTCGCTGTCGAAGGTGGAGAAACCCCAGGCGGCAAAGGCGCTGTCCCAGTTCCACTGGAACGGGTAGAGCATGTCGGTGGGCACGGTGTAGGCGCCCCGGTCGTTGCCGCGCAGGATGGCGCGGGCCTGATCGTCGCGCATCGTCATCCCTTCACCGACCCGGCGGTGAGCCCCTTGGTCATGAAGCGCTCGAGCCCGAGAAACAGCACCATGATCGGCACCGTGGCGATCACCGAGCCCGCCATCAGGTGCTGGCGCGGCACCTCGGAGGAGTTCAGCGAGGCGATGCCGCGGGTCAGGGTGTATTTCGACGGATCGTCGAGCAGCATGAAGGCCAGCAAGAACTCGTTCCACGCGATCATGAAGACGTAGAGCGAGACGCTCGCCAGCGCCGGCAGCGACAGCGGCAGGGTGATCTGCCAGATCACCTTGAGCCGGCTCAGCCCGTCCATCAGCCCGGCCTCCTCGATCTCCGCCGGCAGGCCGCGGAAATAGCCCTGCAGCATGTAGAGCGCCACGGGAATGGTGGTCACCGGGTAGATCATCACGATGCCGAAGATGGTGTTGCGCAGCCCGGTCATGGAAAACGCGATGTAGATCGGCAGCGCCAGAACGATCATCGGCACCATGTAGATCAGCAGGATCGAGCGCGAGAACAGCGCCTGTCCCTTGAAGCGCAGCCGCGCCACCGCGTAGGCGCCGGGAATGGCGAAGGCCAGCGTGATCAGCACGGTCAGCACCGAGACGTAGAAGCTGGTCCAGAGGTAGCGGCCAAAACTATACTGCGTCATCAGCTCGGAATAGCTGCGGAAGAGCTCGGCGCCGCGGCTCAGGTCGATGGTGAAGTCGAGCGGGTTGGCCATCAGCTCGGACTGGTTCTTCAGGCTGGTCATCACCATGACGTAGAACGGGATCAGCACGATCGCGGTGAAGAAGATGTAGCCAAAGCCGGTGAGGAAGCGGATCACCGCCTCTTCGAACTCGTGCCGGGTGATCTCGCCCGGGCGCAGCTCCTCGAGGATCAGCCAGAGCCCGAGCCCGGTGAAGCCCACCGTCGCGACACGCCCGGTCCAGGCGGCCAGCGGCGCGCTGCCCGCGCCGATCTCGAGCGGCCCGATGCCCGCCAGCGCGCTCAGCGCCAGCAGAGCGAGCGCCACCGCCAGCGCCACCTCCAGCCGCTGCCGCCCGCCGAAGCGCAGGCAGGCCAGCCCCAGCGCGATACCGGCGATCAGCCCGCCCCAGAGCGTCGGACGGAAGGCGTCGCCGGTGAACAGGCTCATCGCCACCGCCACGGTGGTGGCCACCACCAGCGACCACAGCGCGCCCAAAATGGGCCCGGTCAGATATCCATGCCGCAGGAGTTTCATGCCGCCCCCCTGATCTTCTCTGGTTCAAAAATACCTCGGGGTGAATGCCGCCCCCCGGGCGGCAGAGGGGCAGCGCCCCTCAACTCCCTCGCCGTCTGCGCCGCGCTCACAGCCCTTCCTCCCGGCTCATCACCCGGAAGAAGAACACCGAGAACAGCAGCAGGCAGCAGAAGATCACCACTGCCACCGCCGCCCCCGCGCCGATATTCGACAGCGCAAAGGCCTGCTCGTAGACGTTCACCGTCAGCACCCGCGTGCCGGCGTTGCCCCCCGTCAGCAGGAAGATGTCGTCGAACTTGTTGAAGGTCCAGATGAAGCGCAGCAGGAACAGCACCGACAGGATGCCCAAAAGCTGCGGAAGCGACAGGTACCAGAATTTCTGGAACGGCGAGGCACCGTCCATGTCGGCGGCCTCGTACATGTCGTGATCGATCGACTGCATCCGCGCCAGGATGAACAGGAAGCTGAGCGGGAAATAGCGCCAGATCTCGAACAGCGTCACCATGATCAGCGCCAGCGGCCGCTCACCGAAGAAATTGATCGCCTGCGTGGTCACGCCCATCTGCAAAAGCAGCGCGTTGGCCGAGCCGGAGAACGGATCGAAGAGCAGGATCCAGGCGAAGGCCACCGCGATCACCGGGGCGACATAGGGAAAGAGGTACAGGCCCCGCAGGATGCCCTGTCCCTTGAAGGACTTGTTGAGCAGCATGGCGGCAAACAGCCCCATCACCAGCGCGCCCAGCGTGCCGAAGATGGTGTAGAACAGCGTCACCCCCAACACCGACCAGAACTCGTCGCCGTCGAAGACGCGGACGAAGTTCTCGGCGGTGAACTCGAAGCTGGTCAGCACGTTGGTGGCGCTGCCGCTCATCTCGGGCGCGCTGTCGGTGGCCGAGGGGCCCGCGAGATAGGTCTCGGTGGCGGTCACCGGGATCTGCAGGGTGACGCGCTGGCCACCCTCCCAATCGCCGAAATCGCACTCCAGCCGGCCGTCCGCGATGGCGCAAGCCGGGTCGAGCTCGCCGGCCTCGAGCCCCTCGGGCCAGGCATCGCTCAGCGTCACCCCGAGGATCGGCTGATCCTGCGAGGAGTTGCGCAGCCGGTAGCGCAGCGTGGCCTCGTCACCCGGCGCCTCGAGATCGCCGCGGATATCCTCGCGCACGATCGGTGTCGGCGGGCGCAGGTCGGCCAGCGTCACGGGCTTGAAGCTGATCCAGAACACCGCCAGCAGCGGCAGGATCACCACCAGCGACACCGCCGCCAGCGTCGGGAACAGCAGGCCCCAGGCCAGCCGCGCCTCGCGCTTCGCCAGCGGGCCGGTGCCAATGGGAGGGGTGGCGTCGGTCATCTCGCCCTCGTTCTTCGCAAATGGTGCCCTCTCCGGCGGCGCGCCGGGGAGGGCGGGGGCGCCTTACTGGATGGCGCTGAGCTCGCTGTTGAGCTTTTCGACCGCCGCGCTGGCGTCGATCTGGCCGTCGATATACTCGCGCACCACACGGTTGAGCGCCTGGCTGCCGATCATCTTCGAGGCCAGCGCAAGCTGGCCGTCCTCGACGCCCCAGCGCTGCGCGACATCAAGCCCCGCGACGATCTCGTCGATCATCTCCTGCGGGTAGAGATCGCTCAGAGCCGCCTTGCGGTCGACGCCCACCGGCAGCTCGGACCAGGCATCGACGAAGGCCTCGGGATCGTCGGCGGTGCCGCGGCGGATCGGGAACTTGCCCTCGGGCGCGATGGCCAGCGTGTCGACATAGCCTTCGTCCATCGAGTATTTCACGAACTCGATGGCGGCGTCGGTCTGCGCGTCGCCGGTGATGCCGAACATGTTGATCGAGGCCCAGGCGGCGCCATCGGGGTTCGACGGGCCGGAGAAGTTGGTCACGATGCCGGTTTTCGAGGCCAGCTCGGTCGAGGTCGGGTCATCATTGATGGTGGGCGGGGCGCTGTCGCGCAGTCCGGCCAGCTCGTCGAGGATGAAGGGAGACCAGATGATCATCGCGGCGTTGCCCGAGAAGTAGAGCGTGCGCGACTGGTCCCAGTAGAGATCGCCCGGAGGCGAGGCGTCGGCGATCTTCTTGTAGAACTCCAGCACCTCGGTGGTGGCGGCCTCATCGAGCGGCGCGAAGCCGTCCGCGCCCACCGGCGAGACGCCATTGGCGAGGAAGACATGCTCGAGCACCTGGCTCATGAACGATTCGTCCACCTTGGTGGCGGCGACGAAGCCATACATCTCGGGCGGGTTGTGCAGCGCCTCGAGCGCGGTCTCGACCGCGGCGTAGGAGGTCGGCGGCTCGAGCCCGGCCTCCTCGAAGAGGTCGGCGCGGTAGACGATCATCTGGGTCCAGCCATCGGCGGGCACCGAGGCCCAGCTGCCCTCGTCGAAGCGCGCCATCTCGAGCGCGCCCGAGGCAAAGGTCTCGGGGCCAAGCTCTTCGATCACGTCGGTGACCGCGTCGGGATCGAGAATGCCCGCTTCGGCCCAGGGCAGGGCCAGCGCCAGCGGGTGATAGATGACGTCGGGCAGGTCGCCTGCGGCATAGGCGGCGGTGGCGCGGGTGCCGAGCTCGCTCTCGGTCACCGGGATCACCTCGACGGTGTGGCCCGAGGCCTCGCCGAATTCCTGCGCCATGGTCTCCTGCCGCGCGAGGCGCTCTGGCTGCTCCTCGGTGGTCCAGAAGCGGATGGTCTCCGCCCCGGCGGCGCCGGCGCTCAGCGCCAGGGCCATCGCGACGCTGCCGAGCAGCGGTTTGCGCATGGATGTCATGGGGTCCTCCTGTGAAAGGGCAAGATAATCGGTAAAGCAACGGGCGCGCCGCCCGGGGCCGGGCGGCGGCGGAAATTCAAATCACGGATGGGTTGGCCAAATAGCGCCGCGCGGGTCTGCGCGGGCGTCATCTCGCCTCTGTTTCTGTTTGCCGATGGTCGCATGCAAACAACTCTCCCGTGCGGGAGAATTGGCCTTCAAAGCGATTTGGGCAAGGGAAAAATCCGCCGCGCCGCAGCAAGTTAGCGATAAACCGTCAGATCGAGACCTTCGCCAACAGTGCCTCGCGGTCAATCTCGCCCGCTCTACCGGAGAGTGCCACTTCGCCTCGGGTCACCGCGACGAAGCTGTCGGCCAGCCCCCACATGAAGTCGAAGTACTGCTCCACGAGGATGATCGCCATGTCGCCCTGGTCGCGCAGCTGCGAGATCACCCGGCCGATCTGCTGGATGATGTTGGGCTGGATGCCTTCGGTCGGCTCGTCGAGCAGCAGCACCCGCGGCCGCGAAATCAGCGCCCGCGCGATGGCGAGCTGCTGCTGCTGCCCGCCCGACAGGTCGCCGCCGCGGCGATGCAGGAAGTCCTTGAGGATCGGGAACAGCTCGAAAATGTGCTCGGGCACCTTGTGCTCGGAGCGCGGCAGGCAGGCGAAGCCGGTCTCGAGGTTCTCCTGCACGGTCAGCAGCGGGAACACCTCGCGCCCCTGCGGCACGTAGGCGATGCCGGCGCGGCCGGCCTGAAAGGCGGTCAGGTGGTTGAGCGGCTTGCCGTCGAGCGTGATCGTGCCGCCCGAATAGGGGTGGCGCCCGGCGATGGCCTTCAGAAGCGAGGTCTTGCCCACGCCATTGGTGCCGGTCACCGCGGTGACCTTGCCGGGCTCGGCACTGAGCGAGATGCCGTGCAGGATCTGGCTCTGGCCGTAATGCAGGGTGAGGTTCTCGACGCTCAGCATGTTCTGTCTCCTGCCCGTCCGGGTCCGGGGCGCTCCGCGATGGTCTCACGCGAGGATTGCGGAGCGCTGCGAGTGGATCTGGCGGGCGCCACGTTCAGCGCCCGAGATAGACTTCGATGACCTCGGGGTTCGAGGTCACGTGATCGAGCGAGCCCTCGGCCAGCACCGAGCCCTCGCAGAGCACCGTCACGCGGCAATCGAGCCGGCGGATGAACTCCATGTCGTGCTCGACGACGACCACCGCGTGCTTCTCGGCGGCGCGCTTGAGAAGGTCGGTGGTGTGCTCGCGCTCGGCCGGCGTCATGCCGGCGGCGGGCTCGTCGACCAGCAGCAGGCGCGGATCCTGCGCCAAGAGCATGCCGATCTCGAGCCATTGCTTCTGGCCGTGGCTCAGCTCACCGGCGACGCGGGGCAGGGCGTCGGTCAGGCCGATGATCTCGGCCAGCTCCTCGATGCGCTCGGCGCCGCGCCTGGTCTTGCGGTAGAGCAGCACGTCGAACGGCCCGCGCTTGTTCTTCAGCGCCATGGCAAGGTTCTCGCGCACGGTCTGGGCCTCGAAGACGGTCGGTTTCTGGAACTTCCGCCCGACGCCGGCCATGGCGATCTGGCTTTCCGACATTTTCAGCAGCGAGATCGATTTCTCGCCATAGACCACGGTGCCCTCGTCGGGCCGGGTCTTGCCGGTGATGATGTCCATGAAGGTGGTCTTGCCGGCGCCGTTGGGGCCGATGATGGCGCGCAGCTCGGGCTCGCCGATGCGGAAGCTCAGGTTGTTGATCGCCTTGAACCCGTCGAAGCTCACCGACACGCCGGACATCTCGAGAAGCGTCTTCATTTCTCTTCCTCCCCCTCGACGGTGCGGCGCGCGCCCTTGTCGGGGCCGAAATCGCCGACCCGCTCGGGCACCGGGTGGCGCGTGGTGACGAGATCGAACAGCCCGCCGATGCCCTTGGGCGCCAGCAGCGTGACCGCGACGAAGCTCACGCCCAGCAGCACCAGCCACCAGTCGGTCCACTGGATGGTATAGAAGCCAAGCGGCACCGAGGGCACACCGCCGGAGGTGAACCAGCTCGACAGCAGCGACACGAAGGCCGCGCCGAGCGCCGCGCCGTAGAGCCGGCCGCGCCCGCCGATGGCGACCCAGACCGCGAGGTAGATCGAGGCGATGGGGGCGATCTCGTTGGGGTTGATGATGCCGGCCTGCGGGTAGTAGAGCGCGCCGGCGATGCCAGCGACGATGCCGGTCAGGGTGAAGACGAAGAGCTTGTAGCCCTCGACATGGTATCCGAGGAAGCGCACCCGGCTCTCGTTGTCGCGGATGCCGCGGATCACCGAGCCGAACTTGCCCGAGGTGACCCAGGCAAAGAGCACGTAGCCCAGACCCAGCGCTACGGCCGAGGCCCAGAAGAAGGCGATCGACAGCGTCGCCTGCGGCACGTCGTCGAGCCCGGGCAGGTTCTGCAGGCCGGAAAGGCCGTTATTGCCGCGCAGACCGCTTTCGTTCTGGAACAGGTAGAGCGACAGCGCCAGCGTCATCGCCTGGGTCAGGATCGAGAGATACACCCCGGTGACCCGGCTGCGGAAGGCGAGCCAGCCGAAGACCAGCGCCAGCAGCCCCGGCACCAGCACCACCATGGCGATCTGCAGCCAGAAGCTGTGGGCAAAGATCCAGATGGCGGGGAATTCCGAGCTGCCGACGACGCCGAAGATCTGCGTGCCGATGGCGTCGTGGATCTCCTGCGGGGTCGGCGGGATGGCGGCGGCGAGCAGGCTCTCGGTGACGATGATCTCGGTGCGGGCATACATCAGCCACATGCCGATCATGTAGCCGCCGAGCCCGAAGAACGCCATGTGGCCGAGACTGAGAATGCCGGTGTAGCCCCAGACCACGTCCATCGCCACGGCCACCAGCATCAGGCAAAGCGTCTTGCCCAGCGTCTTGACGAAGCTCGTCGAGATCATGCCGTTGCCGGCGGCCTCCGAGAGCACGGTGACGATCAGGGCGAAGATCCCCAGCGCCAGCAGGAACCAGAACACCGAGCGGTTCTGCGTCAGGAAGGTTCGGGTCATGCGAGGGCCCTTTCGCTGGTCAGGGAGGGGGCGCTGCCCCCTTCGCGCGCCGGGGCGCGCTTACCCCCGGGATATTTTCGGCCAGAAGAAGACAAGAGCGCGGCCTGCAGCTTCTTCTGGCTGCAAATATCCCCGCCGGAGGCAGGCCGGACTCTGCGGCCGGGCGCGGTTTTCGGGGCTGGTGCGGGCATGATCAATCTCCCGCCGCGCGGCCCTTGAGGGCGACGATGCCCTTGGGGCGGAACTGGATGAACAGGATGATGAAGAGGATCATGTAGGTCTGCGCCGCCAGCGTGTTGGACGGGTTGAAGAACTCGATGCCCTTCTGGAGGATGCCGATCAGCCCGGCGCCGGCGAGCGTGCCCCAGACATTGCCGACGCCGCCCACGACCACGGTCATGAAGCTCTGCACGATGTAGTCGGCGCCCATCTCGGAGGTGACCTTGGCATAGAGCCCGATGGCGACCCCGGCGATGCCGGCGATGCCGGAGCCGAGGCCGAAGGTCAGCATGTTGATCTTGTCGGGGTTGATGCCCATCGAAGCGGCCATGCCCGGGTTCTGCGTCACCGCGCGGACCTCGAGCCCGAGCCTTGTCTTGTTCAGCACGAAGAGGATCAGCCCGAGGAAGATCAGCGCCAGCACGAAGATCGCGATGCGGATATTGGCGATCGAGACCACGTCGTTGATCACCCAGGCGCCGTCGAGCCAGGAGGGCGAGGTCAGGGGCCGCGCCTGCGTGCCGAAGATGTTCTTCGCCAGCTGCTGCAGCGCGATGGAGATACCGAAAGTGGCAAGCAGGGTCTCGAGAGGGCGGTGGTAGAGCCAGCGGATCACCAGCCGCTCCATCGCCACGCCGGCCCCGAAGGTCACCGCGAAGGCCAGCGGCAGCGCCACGATCAGGCTCAGGGTGTAATCGGGGATGATCTGCTGCACCACGTAGCCGGTATAGGCGCCCATCATGATGAACTCGCCATGGGCCATGTTGATCACGCCCATCACCCCGAAGGTGATGGCCAGACCGATGGCGGCGAGGAAGTAGATCGAGGCCAGCGACAGCGCGTCGAGCCCGAGATCCAGCGCCTGGTTCAGCGCCACGCGGGTCTCGATCTCGTCGAGTGCTTCGCGGGCGGCATCGGTGATCGCGGCGTCGCTCTCGGTATATTCTTCGTAGAACACGTGCGAGGCGAGGGCGGTCTCGATGTCGTCCTCGGTGACCAGCGGCGGCACGGTGCCGGCCTCGGCGAGCGCCGCGTAGGCGCGGTCGCGCCCGGTCTCGGTGGCGAGCTGGCCGATGGGGATGCCGCCGACGCTGCCGCCGTCGATATTCTCGGTCAGCGCGGCCTTGATCTGGGCCGGCGTCTGGGCGGCGGGGGCGAGCCCGGCCTCGACCAGCTGGGCATAGGCCTCGGCCTCGGTCAGCTCGTCGCCGGGGGTGAGGGTGCGGGCGATATTGGCGCCCTCGGGCAGCTCGGCGGCGACCCCGGGCCGGGTGGTCAGGATCTGGTTCAGCACCGCGCGCACATCGACGGCGATGGCATCGGAGAGCGCCGCGATGGCGGCAATGCGCGCCTCTTGCGTGTCGCCGTAGCGCGCCGCGAGCATGCCCACGAGGCGCTCCTTGCGGGCCAGCAGCCCGGCATCGGTCTCGCCCTCGATCGAGTTGCGCAGCGGCTCGAGCTGGTCGGCCTCGGGGCTGCGCGAGATCGCGTCGAGCGCGGCGGTGCGGCGGGCGATGTCGGGATCGGAGAGCTGGAACTGCACCAGCGCGGTACCGATCACCCGGCGCACGCCGCCATTGGGGCGGATCTCGGTCATCTCGGAAGCCGGCGCGGTGCCGGCGTCTTCACCGGTGGCGATGTCGGAGAGCGCATACGCGTCGCCCTGCTTCTCGGCGTAATAGAACAGCCCGTCGCTGCTGCGCTGATAGACGCTGCGGTCGGCCCAACGTTCGAGGAACAGCGGCACGCCGGGCAGGCCGGAGGCGGTGAGGTCGTCGATCACCGTGCCGACGCTGCGGCGGCCGGGCTTGGCGACCTCCTCGGCGTGGGTCTGGAGGATCGCCTGCAGATCCTGTCCGGCATCCTGCGCGACGGCCCGGGAGGCGGGCAGGCACAGGCCGAGGATCAGCGCGAGGGCGAGGAAGAGCGCGCGCAGCATGGGCAGCCTTTGCGAAAGGTCTTGGGAATTCGGAGAAATTCGGGCGGCGGGCGCCGAGTAAGGGCGCCCGCCGCGATCTTGATCAGAGCGTCAGATCAGTAGTTCGACTTGAGCTGGACGCAGGTCGAGGTCTCGGTGTTGTACATGCCGCACTCGAGCTCCTTCCAGTCCGACTTCAGCGGAGCGGATTCCGGCAGGTAGTCGGTCCATGCATCGCCCGGGACCGGCTCGGTCGAGGAGATGATGTCGAACATGCCGTCGGCACGGATCTCGCCGATCAGCACCGGCTTGGAGAGGTGGTGGTTCACGCCCATCACGGCGGTGCCGCCGGTCAGGTTCGGGAACTCCTGGCCCCACATCGCTTCGCGCACGGCGTCGACATCGGTGGTGCCGGCGGCTTCGACCGCGTTCACCCACATGTTGAAGCCGATGTAGTGGGCTTCCATCGGGTCGTTGGTCACGCGGGCCTCGTCGCCGATGAACTCGTGCCATGCGGCGATGAACTCGTCATTGGCTTCCGACTCGGCGGTCATGAAGTAGTTCCACGCGGCGAGGTGGCCGACGAGGTTCGACGTGTCGAGGCCCGAGAGCTCTTCCTCGCCGACCGAGAAGGCCACGACGGGGATGTCGTCGGCAGAGATGCCCTGCGCCGCGAGCTCCTTGTAGAAGCCAATGTTGGCGTCGCCGTTGATCGTCGAGATCACGCCGACCTGCTTGCCGTCCTCGCCCAGTGCGACAACGTCGGAGACGATGGTCGACCAGTCGGAGTGACCGAAGGGGGTGTAATTGACGAAGATGTCTTCCTCGGCGATGCCCTTCGACTTGAGGTAGGACTCGAGGATGTTGTTCGTGGTGCGCGGGTAGACGTAGTCGGTGCCGAGCAGGGCGAACTTCTCGACGCCAAGCTCGTCGAGGAAATAGTCGGTGGCCGGGATCGCCTGCTGGTTCGGGGCGGCGCCGGTGTAGAACACGTTCTTCGAGCTTTCCTCACCCTCGTACTGGACGGGGTAGAAGTAGAGCGCGTTCAGCTCTTCGAGAACCGGCAGCACGGCCTTGCGGCTGGCCGAGGTCCAGGAGCCGAAGGTCACGTCGACCTCGTCGTTCGAGATCAGCTCGCGGGCCTTTTCGGCGAAGAGCGGCCAGTCGGAGGCCGGATCCTTGACCACGGCTTCGAGCTGGCAGCCGAGCAGGCCGCCATCGGCGTTCTGCTTTTCGATCAGCATCAGCATGGTGTCTTTCAGAGTGGTCTCCGAGATCGCCATGGTGCCGGACAGGGAGTGCAGAACGCCCACCTTGATGGGGCATTCCACATCCTGGGCGTTGGCGGCACCGGCGGCGATCAGAGCCGCGGCGGCCACACCCGAGAGTTTCAATGTCTTGATCATAAAGGTCACTTCCCTTGTGCGCGGCGCGATCCTCCCATACCCGCCCGACGCATCGCCGGGCGGAGCAGAAATTGACTGCTCGCCGCTTCGTTTTTGTTAGCCAGGGCGGGCTTCGGGCTTGGGCCTCTTGCCGCCGTGACATCCCCGTTGTTCGCGCTCCGATCGAAGCGCGCTAACTGCTTAGCCGCGGGTTTCCCGGTCGCCACGTCAATTTGCCCCAGCGTTTCCCGGCCGGGGGTGTCGGGCTAATTTGTGTGCGAAATTCCTTGCGTTTGCATAATTAATGTGCGGAAAATTGCGTCAAAATAGGGTCATCCATGCGTTTTGGTGGTTATCCTATGCAAAACGACGAATCCGCTTCCGCTCAAGATTTGGGCGTGAAAAGGCAAACTGGACAAAAAACTTTACCCGAGGCCTTTCACTTGATGCAGATTAGTTGGACGTTGAGGCGCAGAGCGAAGGGAAGACAATGAGCGCCAAGCAAGCCCCGATCTTCAATGAGATGATGAACGGCGCGGACGTCCGTGCCGCCTACCAGAACCTCGAGCAGTGGTATCGGTCGATGCCCGCCGAGCTTCGCAGCCTGAAACAATCGGAAGCCGAGGACCTGTTCCGCCGCGTCGGCATCACCTTCGCGGTTTACGGCGAGGGCGGCGACCCGGAGCGGCTGATCCCGTTCGACATGTTCCCGCGCGTGCTGACCGCCTCGGAATGGCGCAAGCTCGACCGCGGCATCCGCCAGCGTGCCGCCGCGCTCAACGCGTTTCTCTGCGATGTCTATGGCCGCCGCGAGATCATCCGCGCCGGCCGCATTCCCGAGCATCTGGTGACCAATAACGAGGCCTACGAGAAGGCGGCGATCGGCTTCATGCCGCCGGGCGGGGTGTTCAGCCACATCGTCGGCGTCGACCTCGTGCGCACCGGCCCCGATCAGTTCTACGTGCTCGAGGACAACTGCCGCACGCCCTCGGGCGTCAGCTACATGCTGCAGAACCGCGAGATCATGATGCGCATGTTCCCGCAGCTCTTCATGGAGAACCGCATCGCGCCGGTCGACGGCTATGCCGGGCTGCTGAAGAAGACGCTGGGCTCGGTGGCGCCGAAGAAATGCCAGAACGAGCCCAATATTGTGATCCTGACGCCGGGCCAGTTCAACTCGGCCTATTACGAGCATTCCTTCCTCGCCGACCTGATGGGTGTCGAGCTGGTCGAGGGGCAGGATCTTTTTGTCGAGGGCGATTTCGTCTGGATGAAGACCACCGAGGGCCCCAAGAAGGTCGACGTGATCTATCGCCGGATCGACGACAGCTTCCTCGACCCGCTGTGTTTCCGCCCTGACTCGATGCTGGGCGTGCCGGGGCTGATGAACGTCTACCGCTCGGGCGGGGTGACGATCTGCTCGGCGCCGGGTGCGGGCGTGGCCGACGACAAGGCGATCTACACCTACGTGCCCGAGATGGTGCGCTTCTACCTTGGCGAGGAGCCGGTGCTCGAGAACGTGCCGACCTGGCAATGCGCCAAGAAGGACGATTGCAAATACGTGCTCGAACACCTGCCGGAGCTGGTGGTGAAGGAGGTGCACGGCTCGGGCGGTTACGGTATGCTGGTGGGGCCCAAGGCGGACAAATCCACCATCGAGGCCTTCGAGGCCAAGATCCGCGCCAAGCCCGAGAACTACATCGCGCAGCCGACGTTGGCGCTCTCGGCCTGCCCGACCTTCGTGGAAGAGGGGATCGCGCCGCGCCACGTGGACCTGCGGCCCTACTGCCTCGTGGGGGAAAAGATCGAACTGGTGCCCGGGGGGCTGACCCGCGTGGCGCTGACCGAAGGGTCGCTGGTGGTGAACTCGTCGCAGGGCGGCGGGGTGAAAGACACCTGGGTCCTGGCGGAGTAAGAAGACCATGCTGAGCCGTACCGCAGATCACCTTTACTGGATGGCCCGCTACCTTGAGCGGGCGGAAACCACCGGCCGCCTGCTCGAGGTGGGCGCCCGCAACGCGCTGCTGCCCGATCCCTCGGGCGGCTATCGCAACGACTGGGAGGCCGTGCTTCAGGCCAAGGGCGCGCTCGAGCCCTTCCTCGACAAATATGGCGAGCCCAACCAGCGCAACATCGAGACCTACCTGTTCTTCGATTCCGACAATCCGTCCTCGGTGCTGTCCTGCATCAACGCCGCGCGCGAGAACGGCCGGGTGGTGCGCACCGCGCTGACCTCGCCGGTCTGGGATGCGCTGAACGGCGCCTATCAGGAGCTCAAGCAGCTGCAGCGCGTCGAGCGCAGCAAGCTGATGACGAGCGAGCTGACCGACTGGACCATGCGCAACTGCTTCCTCGTGAAGGGCTGCATGCAGGCCACGCAGCTGCGCAATGACGGCTACGATTTCATGGGCATCGGCACCGCCATCGAGCGCGCCGACAACACCGCCCGGCTGATCGACGTGAAATACTACGTGCTGCTGCCGTCGCTGTCCTATGTGGGATCGGGGCTCGACCAGAGCCAATGGGCGCTGCTCCTGCAATCGATGACCGCGCAGCGCGCCTTCAACTGGACCTATACCGGCGAGATCACTGCGCAGAAGATCGCCCACTTGCTGATCCTCAACCGCAAGTTCCCGCGCTCGCTGCTGTCCTGCGTGCAGTGGACCTGCGACCATCTCGACAACATTGCCGAGAATTACCAAACCGGTTCGCGCGCGCAGGAGGCGGCGCACCAGCTGCTCGACGACCTGCTCAACCTGACTGTCGACGATATCTTCGACGAGGGCCTGCACGAGTTCCTCGGGCGCTTCATGGCCCGCAACGCCGGGCTCGCGAACACGGTTCAGGACGTCTATCTTCACGGGATACCGGCATGAAACTGAGTGTCAGACACACGACCCGCTACAGGTTCGACCACCCGGTGCGCGGCGTGGTGCAGTCGCTGCGGCTTTGGCCGGCGGATTGCGCCTCGCAGAAGGTGCTGTCCTGGGAGGTGAAGACCGAAGGCGCGATGCGCGGCGCCGAGTTCACCGACGGGGCGGGCGACCGCACCGCGCTGGCGAGCTGGCGCGGCCCGCTCGAGAGCCTGACCGTCGAGGTGATCGGCGAGGTCGAGACCGTCGATCTGTTCGGGGTGCTGCGCGACCACCGCGAGAAGGGGCCGGCGTCGCTCTACCTGCGGTCCACGCGGCACGTGCGCCCCGATCAGGATCTCAAGGATCTTTCGGCCTCGGCCCTCGAGGGCATGGCAGGCGCCAGCGATCTCGACCGTGCCCATGCGCTTGCCAAGGCGGTGACCGAGGCGATCGAATATGCGCCGGGCGAGACCAAGGCCCACACCACCGCCGCCGAGGCGCTGTCGGGCGGCAAGGGGGTGTGTCAGGATCACGCCCATGCGCTGATCGCCGTGGCTCACGCAGCGGGCATCCCCGCGCGCTATGTCACCGGCTATCTGCAGGCCGACGAGGACGGCCAGCAGCACGAGGCCAGCCATGCCTGGGCCGAGCTCTTCGTGCCGGAGCTGGGCTGGGTCGGTTTTGACGCCGCCAACCGCTGCTGCCCGGACGAGCGCTACATTCGCTTGGGCTCGGGCTATGACGCGCAGGACGCGGCACCGATCCGCGGCGTGGTGCAGGGCAGCACGCCGGAAGAGCATCTCGAAGTCGAGGTGGTGGTGGCCAACGGCCAGCAACAGCAACAGTAACCACGCGGATGCGTCGCCATTGCCCGGACCCCGTATCGGCAGTATGACGCCATGCGGGGCACGGTGCCTCCAGGGGATTCGGTCATGACCTATTGCGTGGGATTGCTGCTCGACGCGGGCATTGTCCTGCTGTCGGACACGCGCACCAACGCGGGTCTCGACAACATCGCCACCTATCGCAAGATGTTCCTGTTCGAGCAGCCGGGCGAGCGCGCCATCGGCATCATGACCGCCGGCTCGCTGTCGATAACCCAGACCGCCATGGCGCGCCTCACCGACGCCAACGAAGAGCCCGACAACGACCGGTCGATCCTGCGCGCCCCGACGATGCTGCAGGTAGCCGAGATCGTCGGCGCAACGCTGTCGGACGTGACCTCGGAAGTCTCTGCCAAGATGGAGCGGATGAGCCAGAACGCCACCGCCTCCATGATCGTCGCCGGACAGCGCAAGGGCGGCCCGATGCGGATGTTCCTGATCTACCCCGAGGGCAATTTCATCGAGGCCACCGCCGACACGCCGTTCCTGCAGATCGGCGAACATAAGTACGGAAAGCCGATCCTCGATCGGGTGATCGAGCCCGGCACCTCGCTCGCGGATGCGGAAAAGGCGGTGCTTCTGTCGATGGATTCGACGCTGCGTTCGAATCTCAGCGTCGGCATGCCGCTCGATTTTGCGGTGATCGAGGCCAATGCGCTCGAGATCGGCCGTACCCGTCGCATCGAGGCTGATGACGAGGGCTTTGCCCGCATGAGCGCCGCCTGGTCCGAGGCGCTGCGCAACGCGTTTCAGGAAATCGATCCGCTCTAAGGGCGCCTTGGCGGCCACGCGGATCCTTTCCGGCTGGCGCGCCCTGTGGTCCGAAATCATTCCCGAACGCTCCCGGCTCGTGCCGCTGCGCCGGCGGGCGGCGCAGAGCAGGCCTGTGCGGAATTTTCCGCCTCGTGGATTGGCGCTGGCGGTTTGCGGGCAATCGCAGTTTGCGTTCCAAGCCAGAGTGGCCGGGTCCGTCGGGTCGCGCGCGGAAAGGGGCCGATGATACGACATCTCAGAACAGGGTGATCTCGCCGACCGCGGGCGCGGGCGGAGGGGCCGGGGGCGCGACCCGTTCCACCGCGCCCGGGACGATGAACTGCTTGACCCGCCCGTCCGCCGGCCAGAACCGGATGCGGCGGGCGGCGTTGCCGCCCGTGCTCTCGGAGGCGATGGGGATGCCCTCGTTCTGGAGAAACTCGCGCGCGAAGGCGACGTTGGAATCGCCGATGTCGCGCAGTTGGGTCAGCATCTTGGCGCCGCCGAACAGCTTGGCGACCATGCGATTCTTGCGCGCGCCGCGTTTCAGCAGCCCGTTGATGAGCAGTTCCATCGAATAGGCCCCGTAGCGCACGTCCTCTCCCGCGCGCCCGGCGCGGTGCGGCAGCAGAAAATGGTTCATGCCACCGATCCTCTGTGACGGGTCGGTCAGGCAGACCGCCGCGCAACTGCCAAGCACCGTCGACATGACGCAGTCGGGATCGCCCGAGATGTGGTACTCCCCCTGCACGACGTTCACCATTTTTTCGCCCGTGGTCATCGTGTCGCCATCCTCTGGTTTGTGTCTTCCGGTGCGGCGCGGCAGGCCTTCAGAAGTTCCGGCCCGATCCGGGGCAGGGGCAGGGACCGCATCGCCGCCCCGATTTCCATTGCAGCACGCGGCATGCCGTAGACGGTGCTGGTGGCTTCGTCCTGCGCGAAGGTGGTGGCGCCGGCGTCGCGCAGCGCCTTGAGCCCGGTCGCGCCATCGCGGCCCATGCCGGTCAGCAGTGCCGCAACCACGCGTTTCGCGCCGGGCACGGCGGAGGCGAACATCGCATCCACCGAGGGCATGTGGCCCGAGATCGGCGCGCCGGGCTGCAAGGTGATGCGCATCGGTTTGCCACCTGCCAGCCGCATATGCGCGCGGCTTCCGGCGGCGAGCACGATCTCGCCATGAGTGACCCGGTCATTGTCGCGGGCCGGACGCACCCGGGCCTGACATTGCCGGTCGAGCAGACGGGTCAGGCTCTCGCCAAAGCCCCCGCCGGTATGCTGGACGATGAAGGTCGGCGGGCAATCGGCCGGGAAGGCGGCGAGCACGGTGAGCAGTGCGTCGACCCCGCCGGTCGAGGCACCGATCAGGATGAACCGGTTGCTGCGCCTGCGGTCGCGGGCCTCCTCCGCCCTCGCAGGCGCGGGCGTCCTCGGCGCGGAGGTTGCCGCGGCACGGCGGGCGGTGCGGGTCACGCTGCGCAGGTGATCGATCAAGGGTTCGGCGGCGATGTCGGCGGGCACGGCAAAGAGGTCCGAGGTCCGGCCCCAGGGCGAGGCCGCGACGCGGCTGCCGGTATCGGGCGCGTCCGAGATCACGATCCAGCGCACGTCGAGCGCCGCGAATAGTGCCCGCATCACCTCGAACTCCGGCGCCCGCGCCAAGCTGCCGTCGATGATCACGGCCATCGGCTGTCGGTCTTCGACCTCGGCATAGGTCGTCATCAGGTCTGCGGTTTCCGCCAGCACGTTGATGAGCGGAGAGGCTTCGATGCGCTGCGCAATCCGCCTGCGGCGGGCGCGGTCTGGTATGGCGATGATGAGCGAGATGGGATCCATCTTGGGCCCTTTCGGATAAGGCGCGACGGGCGGCCGTCGGGCCCTGGTGGCGGCGCGTTCGGTCTGGCGGCGCGGCGGGTGTGGCCGCATTGGCTCCCTGCGCTCTCCCGCCGCGGCTGTGGTCGCGTCGCCGCGGCAGGCCCTGGCCGGGCGCTTCTAGAAGAGCTCGGGTGCGTTCGCGACAAGGTCATCCTGTGTTATGCCGCTGAGGCGCCGACCGAGCGCGCGCAGCGGAATGGCCGACAGTTCGCGCGTCAGGTCGATCTCGGCGCTGTCCTCCAGCCGGTGGGAGAGCTTTTCCGAGTAGGCGGCGAGCGCCTCTGTGGATTGCGCGAGCATATCGAGCTCTTGCAGGGCCGTGACGGCGACGGTGCCGAGACGCTCGCCATCCGAGGCATAAACATGCTCGATCCCATGTTCGAGCCTCTCGATCCGGTGGTGGAGGTGGCGGATCTCGTCCGAGAGCATGCGCATGGCCTCGCTCGGAGACAGCCGGATTGAACCTTGGGTCATCTCAAAGCTTTCCCACCACGCTTTCAATGCATTGCTTCATCGCAAGCGAGGTGAAGGGTTTCTTGATCATATTGTTGAGGCCCCATTTCTTCGCCGCCGCGACCATGTCGGGAGTGGGCTTTCCCGTGACCAGGATGAAGCCCATGCGCTGCGTCGCCTTGTTCTGACGCACCGCCTGCAGCAGGCCGAGCCCGTCCATATTCGGCATGTTGTAATCCGACAGCACGAGATGGACGGGATTGGCTGACAGGCGCGCGAGCGCCTGCTGGCCGTCGTTTTCGGTCAGGTAGTTCTTGATTCCGATCTCGTCGAGCGCCTGGGTGATCAGGCCGCGGCTCGTCGCCATGTCGTCGACCACCATGATGCGCAGGGAGTCCTTCAGGCTCATACTTGTCTCCTATGGGGCGGTGGCGGGCAGGGGGCGGTGGTCTTGCGATAGGTGGTGACCCCGGCGGTCTGCAGGTTGTCCAACGCCGGGCCCGAAACCCGTTCGGAATGCCCGATGAAGAGAAAGCCGCCATCGCGGAGGAGGGCGGTGAAGCGGGACCAGAGGCGGCGCTGCGTGTCCTGGTCGAAATAGATCGCGACATTGCGGCAGAAGATCGCGTCGAACGGGCCGTGAAAGGGCCATGGCTCAATCAGGTTCAATTCGGCGAACGAGATCATCCGCCTCAGTGGATCGGCGATTTCGAAGTTCGCGGGGTCTTCCGGGCAGGGGCGCGTTCCGGTGCCTTGCAAGGCTGAGGGGATCGTCGACAGATCCTCGATCGGATAGCGCGCCGATGTGGCGCGTCGGATCATCGCGGGATCGATGTCGGTGGCGAGAATCCGGGCGTTGCGAAGACTCGCGTCCGGCAGGGTGTCGAGCAGGGTCATCGCAATCGAAAAAGGCTCTTGCCCGGAGGAACACCCCGCCGACCAGATCCGGATTCTCGGCTGGGTGGCTAGTTGCGGCCCGAGACTCTCACGGAGGGTCTGGAAGTGATGTTTCTCACGAAAGAAGCTCGTCACGTTCGTCGTCAGCGCAGAAATCAACTCGAGCCGCTCGTCTGCCTCCGCAGGGGTCTGGAGCAGTGCCATGTAGCTGGCGAAATCGTCGATATTGCGGGCGCGAAGGCGACGTGCGATGCGTGAATACACCAATGGCTTCTTGCTCTCGGCCAGGGCGAGGCCGAATTCCGCATGGGCGAGCCGGGCAAGAGACCTGAAATCTTCGTCAGTAAAGCGGACGTCGCCAGACCCGCTCTCCGTTGCCGCAGAGATCATACGGCGCCCCCGTTATTATCGAGCACCGCGTCGAGATTGACGACTCTGACCATGTTCTCCCCGACAGAGATCACCCCGAGGATTGCCTGGCGGGCGGCTTCGGATTTGATATCGGGTGTTTCCTGTATGGCGGATTTCGCCACCGAGAGGATTTCCGACACCGACTCGACCAGCAGTCCGATGGTGGTGCCACCGCCGGCGGCGACGATGACGACGTTGCGCTCGTTGTCGATGGTTTCGCCCAGACCGAACCGGGCCGAGAGGTCAAAAATCGGAATCACCGCGCCGCGCAGGTTCATGACGCCGAGCACATCTTCGGGGGTGTGCGGCAGCTTGGTGACCGGGGTCCAGCGGCGGATTTCGCGGATCTGGGTGATCTCGAGGCAGAAGCTCTGATCCCCGGCGGAAAAGGTGATGAATTCGAACTGGGCCTCGGTGGGGGCCTCGGTGACGTCAAGCATGGCGCAGCTCCGGTCTGGGGGATGAGGCAGGCGGCAGGAAGACGGCCGCCGGGGTGAGTTTCACGAGTTCGTCCGGATCGAGGATCAGCGCGATCTTGCCATCGCCGAGGATCGTCGCGGCCGAGACGCCGGCGATGGCGCCGTAATTGCTTTCGAGGCT
>NZ_JBYNAH010000036.1:22954-28823 GCF_059781815.1 Salipiger sp.
ATGACCACCTGGCGCTGGTCGTGGATCGCGCCGACGCGCAGCGCGGTGAGCCCCTGACCCTCGGTGCTGACGAGCAGCAGAACGCCGCTGCTGTCGGCGTCTTCGCCGGAGAGGCCGAGATTGCGGGCGACATCGACAATTGGCACGTAGGCGCCACGCACCGAGATCACCTCGCCGTCGGTGCCGATGCAGTGCAGGTCGCGCGGGTTCGGGCGGATCGTCTCGATGATCGAGGCGATGGGGATCACCATGGTCTGATCTGCGATCGAGATCACGAACCCGTCCATCACCGCCAGCGTCAGCGGCAGCACGATGGTGAAGGTCGTGCCAAGGCCGGGGCTCGAGGCGATGGAGACGCGGCCGCCAAGCGCTGCAACCGCGTTTTTCACAACGTCCATGCCGACACCGCGTCCGGACAGGTTCGAAACCTCGGCCGCGGTGGAAAAGCCCGGCAGGAAAAGCAGGTTATCGACCTCCTGCTCGGAGAGCTCGGCGTCGGGCGAAACCAGCCCCTTTTCGATGGCCTTCTCGAGAATGCGGGCGCGGTTCAAGCCGGCGCCGTCATCGGCGATCTCGATGAACACGCTGCCGGAGCGGTGCGAGGCCGAGAGGCGGATCGCACCGGTCGGATCCTTGCCGAGCTCGGAGCGCGTGTCCGGGCGTTCGAGTCCGTGATCGACCGCGTTGCGGACCATGTGGGTGAGCGGATCGGCCAGCCGCTCGATCACTGTCTTGTCGACCTCGGTCGAATCGCCGACGGTGACGAGCTTGACCTTCTTGCCGGTGGCCTCGGCGGCCTCGCGCACGATGCGCGACATGCGCTGAAAGAGCGGTTTCACCGGCTGGGCGCGGATCGCCATGACCCCTTCCTGGATGTCGCGCGCAAGCAGCTTGTAGGCTTCCAGCTCGTTGGTGAGATGCGCGACCGCGGGCAGCTCGAGCTCTTCGATGCGCTGCGAGATCATCGCTTGGTTGATGATCAGCTCGCCGACGGTGTTGATCAACCTGTCGACCCGATCGAGATCGACCCGCAGCGTCGGGCGCGGGCCGCGCGGTTCGTCGCGCGGGGTGCTCTGAGGCGCGGCCTTGCTCGCGGGCGGCGGGGGCGGCGGCGGAGGGGGCACCACGCTTGGCGCGGGCAGATCGGAGGCGCCCGGGCCGACCGCTGAGGGTGGCGGGGCGAGCGTTTCGGGCGCCTCGGGCTCGAAGGGAGCGACGGGCTCGTCCGAAACCTGGATGTCGAGCTCGCAGAGCGCGTCCACGAACTCGAACACCTCGTGCAGAACGGTTTCGTCCTCGGAGGTCTGCAGGGTGAGGCGCCAGTCGATCACCGCATCCTCCGGGTCGAAGGCGTCAAACTCGGGCAGGCGTGTGAGATCGGCGGTCACCGTGAGCGTACCGAGCTCGGCCAGTGCATCGAAGAGCAGCAGCGGCTCGTGCCCGTTGGCGTAAAGCGCCGGGCTTGGGCAGAAGCGGATATCGAAGCGGCGGCGTTCGGGTTCGGCTGCGGGTTCGATCTCGGGCTGGTCGAGCGCCATCGGTGCGGCGTCAAAGGCGAGGGGAGCGGCGTCGAAGGCAATCTCTTCTTCGCTCTCGGCATCGTCGAGATAGGCGCCCAGTTCCTTGAGGATCGCGGCCTCGGATTCGACGTTGGGCTCGCGTCCGTCGCGAGCGGCTTCGACGAGATCCGCCAGCTGGTCGCCCGAGCGATGGAACAGCAGCATCAGCTCCTCGTTCACGGCGAGCTGTTTCGAGCGGACCTTGTCCATCACCGTCTCGAAGGTGTGGGCGAAATTCACCAGCCGGTCGAGTGCGAAGGCCCCGGCGCCGCCCTTGATCGAGTGCACCGCGCGGAACACCGCGTTCACCACCTCCATGTCGGAGGCGTTCTCCTCCATGGCGGCGAGCCCCTCTACAAGCGCCTCGAGAAGCTCTTCGCACTCTTCGAAAAACGTATCGCGGATCGAACTGTTGGACATGGCTTACACCACGTGGCCGGTGAGCCGGCGCAGGACCGACACCAGAGAGGCATCGTCGAAGGGTTTCACGATCCATCCCGTTGCCCCGGCCTCGCGGGCGCGGGCCTTGAGATCCGGGCCGCTCTCGGTGGTGAGCACGATGATCGGGACCGTGGTGCGGTTCGGCCCGCTGCGCAGGTTCTCGATCACTCCGAACCCATCCATGTTGGGCATGTTGATATCGGTGATCACGACGTCGGGCTCGACCTCGGAGAACTGTTCCACCCCTTCGACCCCGTCGCAGGCCGAATGGTATTCGAACCCCGCGCCTTCGAGCGAGACGCGCAGCAGGTTTCGGATGGTGCGGGAATCGTCGATCGCGAGGACTTTGGTGCTCATGAGGTCTGGTCCTTGTCGAAATGATCGGGGGCGAGGCCGAGCCGTTCGAGGCCGGCGCGGAAGCTGTCATTGGCCTCGGTCAGGCGGAAGGGGAGCTGTTCGCGGGCCCATTGCTTCTGCGCCACCAGCAGGATCTGCAGCCGGTGGGCATCGACCCGGGCAACATCGCGGGCCGAGATCGTCACCGGCGCGTGGCGCGCGCCGAGCAGGAAGGGAACCAGCGCATCCTCGCCATTGCGGTTTCGCGCGGGTTCAAGAACGTGGAGATGGGGATCGGACATCGTCTGCTCGGTGCCTCTGCCAGCCTCTTTGATCGAAAGACCCGCATCGCAGCCGGGCCGCCTGGGTCAGCCATGAGACATACGGGCGGTGTCTTAACAAAGCGTTCTGGCGCGCCGGTTTTCGCAGGCGGCTTGCAGCCGCCCGGCCATCGCCTACAACTGGGGCGTCAGAGCAAAGGGAGAGTGTCGATGGCGCGCAATGGTGGTCAGCTTGTGGTGGAGTGCCTCGTGGCTCTGGGCGCCCGCCGCGCCTTCGGGGTGCCGGGCGAAAGCTATCTCGCGGTGCTCGATGCGATGCACGATACCGGGGGGCAGCTCGATTTCGTCAATTGCCGGCAGGAGGGCGGGGCGGCCTTCATGGCCGCGGCCCATGGCAAGCTGACCGGGCAGCCCGGCATCTGCATGGTGACCCGCGGCCCCGGCGCGACCAACGCCTCGATCGGGGTGCACACGGCTATGCAGGACAGCGCCCCGATGATCCTGCTGGTCGGCCAGATCGGCACCGAGATGCGCGAGCGCGAGGCCTTTCAGGAGGTCAATTACCGCGCCGTCTTTGGCACCATGGCCAAGTGGGTGACCGAGATCGACGATGTCGCGCGGGTGCCGGAGATCCTGTCGCGGGCCTGGACCACGGCGACCACGGGCCGTCCCGGCCCGGTGGTCATCGCGCTGCCCGAGGACATGCTGATGGCCGAAACCGATGTGGCGTCGGTCGACGGGCCGGTGCCTGTCTTCCCGCCCGAGCCCGCGCCGGCGGCCGTGGCCGAGGCAATGCAGATCCTCGTGCGTGCCGAGCGGCCGCTGATCGTGATCGGCGGCGCGCCGTGGGATCGCGAGGCGCAGGACGCGCTGAAGCACTTCGCCGAGGGCTCGGACATCCCGGTGATCAGCTCGTTCCGCTACCAGGACCAGTTCGACAACGGCTCCGACTGCTTCTGCGGCGATGCCGGCGTGGGCATGAGCGCGGCGACCAAGGCGCTGCTCGGGCAGGCGGACGTGATTCTCGCGCTGGGCACGCGCTTTGGCGAGAACATGACCGACGGCTACACGCTCCTCGAGGTGCCGGACCCGGTGCAGAAGATCATCCACGTGATGGCCTCGGACCGCGAGATCGGCAAGGTCTACCGCCCGGCGCTGGGCATCCACGCCTGTCCGCAGCGCTTCGCGCTGGCGCTGGGCGAGACGGTGCAGGGGGGCTGGGCCGCTTGGCGCCGCAAGGCGCGCGAGGCCTATCTCGGCTTCATCGACAACGCGCCGGCGCAGCCGGGGCCGGTCGACATGGTGGCGGTCTGCGCGCATCTGCGCGACCGGCTCGCGGGGCAGGATCTGGTACTGACCAACGGTGCCGGCAATTTCACCGTCTGGCCGACGCGCTTCTTCCGCTTCCGCCCCGGAATGCGGCTTCTGGGGCCGCAGTCTGGCGCGATGGGCTACGGTCTGCCGGCGGCGGTCGCCGCCAAGATCGAGCGCCCTGAGGCCACGGTGATCTGCTTCGCCGGTGATGGCGACATCCAGATGACGATGCAGGAGCTTGCCACCGCCCGTCAGGCGGGGGCCGCGGTGATCGTGATCGTCGTGAACAACGGCACCTACGGCACCATCCGCGCCCATCAGGAGCGCGAATTCCCCACGCGGGTCTCGGGCACCGAGCTGGTGAACCCGGATTTTGCGGCGCTGGCGCAATCTTGCGGGCTGCATGGCGAGGTGGTCTCCGAGACCGCCGGGTTCGCCGAGGCCTTCGAGCGGGCGCTGGCCTCGCCCACCGGCGCGCTGCTGGAGCTGATCGTCGACAAGGAGGCGCTGACGCCCTACCGCACGCTGAGCCAGATCCGCAGCGGGAGCTGAGGGCCCCCTGACGAAACCACTTGGCGGATCCGAGGGCCGGCTCTGGGGCCGGGCCTCACGCCTTGAGGTCGCGTCGGGCTGGGACGGGGCGACATCGGAAGAGCCGCGCCATCGCTGTCCCGCGGGGTGGCGATCCGTGGCTTTGACCCTCTTGTTTTATCCTGATCACGTCCGAAGGACCTCGACAGCTGGCGCCCAGCGACACCAGATTGCCAGCCCGTCCGGGCGGGCCGGCGATGGCGCGGCGGCTTCGCCTTGTTTCCGCGCTGGCGCATCGCTCGACTGTCGGTCGGGCAAGTTCGGATTGGCGCGGGTGTTCTGGTCAGGCTTCAGGATCTCGTTCAAAACGCGCCCGGAACCGCGCCAGCTCGCGCGGGGCGGGACGCTGGCCGGAGAAAATCGCGACGTAGTCCTCGATCCGCGCCAGCCGCACGTCCAGCGTCTCCTGCACCTGCATCGAGACATAGCCCATCTGCGTCAGGTAGACCGTCCGCGCCCGCACATCCGCCTCCGACGCCGCCAGCCCGAAGCGGGCAAACATCTCGCGGATCGCCGCCAGCCGCGTCTCGTCGGCGGCATGCACCCGCGCCGCCACCGCGTCATCCGCATGCGCCCAGCCGCGCACCGCGAAATCGAAGCGCGGCTCGAAGGCGCGCGGGTCGAGGAAAACCGCGATCAGCGACAGAACCGCTTCGGGCAGGGTCTCGGCGTAAGCCGTGCAGCCCGCCGCGATGGCGCCGGTGTTGCGCGCCTCCCAATGCTCGAGCAGCGCCGCGAGCAGCGCCTTCCGGTCCTTGAAGAACCAGTAGAAGCTGGTGCGCGACAGATTCAGCCGCGCGCCCAGCGGCTGGATCTTTACCGCCTCCAGCCCGCCCTCGACAAACGCCTCCTTGGCCGCGTCGAGCCAGAGCTCGCGCGAGCCGCGCCAGCCGGCGCTCTTTTCGCCATCCATCGCTTCATCGCTCATGCCGCAAACCTAGCCGCCGACACCGCGGCTCACAACGAAAAATGGACAGGGGTGAACTCAAACTTGACAGGTGTGAACATTTTGGCGCAGCGTCACGTCAGCCAACAGGGAGAGCGCCCATGTCCCCAACCTCCGATCCGCTGCTGCAACCCTTCCAGCTCAAGCATCTCACGCTGAAGAACCGGCTGATGCTGTCCTCGCACGAGCCCGCCTATGCCGAGGACGGCATGCCCAAGGCGCGCTACCGCGCCTACCATGCCGAGCGCGCGCGGGCCGGGATCGGGCGGCGGGCTGAGCGACGGCGTGCTCGAGCAGGCCGAAGCGGCGTTGGCCCGCCATGAACTGGTGAAGGTCCGGCTCATCGCCGATCGCGAAGAACGCGGTGATCAGGCGGCCGAACTGGCGCGGCGGACCGGCGC
>NZ_JBYNAH010000037.1:0-28532 GCF_059781815.1 Salipiger sp.
CGCCTTCCCGGAGAACAGCGAGGTCTATGACCGCACCATCGACAGCCACATCCGCAACATTCGCCGCAAGCTCTCGGCGGCATCGGATCTCGATCCGATCCGGTCGGTCTATGGTGTGGGCTATGCGTTCGAGCCTCCGGCGGGCTGAAGGCGCGGTCAGACCGGCGGCCACATCCGGCTGAACACGCCGTCCCGCTTGATCAGCCCATGCATGGCGGCGGCGCCGACATGGGCCGCGATCAGAAGGATCATCACGTAGCGCCCGAAATGGTGGATGGCCTTCGCGGTGTTGGCGAGCGCCTCGTTCTTGGCCACCATGCCGCCGATCAGCGGATCCCAGAACTCCATCGGGAAGCCGCCGGCCTGCACCCGCACGATCCCCGAGACGGCCATCATGATCAGCGTGAGATAAAGCAGGCCGTGCACCGCCTCGGCGGCGATCACCTGCGGGCGCGAGAGGCTCGCGGGCATCGGCGGCGCGGGTTTGACGATGCGCACGATGATGCGCAGCGCCACGAGGATCAGGATCACCGGGCCGATGTTCTTGTGATAGAGAAAGAGGCTGTTCTGCAGCGGCCGCGAGAGCCCTTCCTGCACCATGATCAGCCCGGCCGGGATGGTGCTGAGCACCAGGATCACGGTCAGCCAGTGCAGCAGACGGGACAGGCGCGCATACCGCGCGGGGGCGGCCTCTGACAATGTGGCCATCGCTCTCTCCTCCGTGAGCGGTTTTTCTCACGTTAATATGAACCTTCCCGCCCGGTAAACAGCACTCAGCTTGACAGAGAGGCTGGCTGGGACACTTCATTTCGAATGCACATCACGCACGCAGAGTCCCGTCCACCCGATGCCGGTCCCGGCGGGCCGGGGCCGTTCGCGGCGCTCTTGCTGCTGGCGCTGGCGCTGGCGGGCGGGCTGCTTGTCGGGGCCGGGGTGCTGGCCGGGGGGCCGATGCTGACGCCGGTACTGGGCTTTGCCGCGGGCGCCGCGGTTGTGGCGCTCTGCCTGCAGCGCCACTGGCGCGCGCCGCGTCTGGGCTATGCCAACGCGCTGACGCTCGGGCGGCTGGCGCTGGCGGCGCTGATGCTGGTGCCGCTCTCGCGCCCCGAGCTGACCGAAGGCCGGACCGGCTGGGCGATCTTTGTGCTGGCCTTGGCGACGCTGGCGCTCGACGGGCTCGACGGGCCGCTCGCGCGGCGCGCCGGCCTTGCAGGGCCTTGGGGCGCGCGGTTCGACATGGAGGTCGACGCGGTCTTTGCGCTGCTGCTCTCGGCGGTGGTCTGGCAGAGCAGCGCGGCGGGGGTTTGGGTGCTGCTTCTGGGCGGGATGCGCTATCTCTTCGTGCTGGCCTCGTTTGCGCTGCCGTGGCTGGCGGCGCCGTTGCCGCAGCGCTTCCGGCGCAAGCTGGTCTGCGTGATCCAGATCGGGGCGCTGGTGGTGTTGCTTGCGCCCGTGGTGATGCCGCCCTTCAGCGTTGCGATTGCGCTCATCGCGCTGGCGCTGCTCGCGTGGTCCTTCGCGGTGGACGTGCTCTGGCTGGCGAGGCACCGGTGAGCGGCGCGCGGCTGGCTGTCGGACTCATCGCCTCGGCGCTGCTGATCGATCTCGTCTTGATCCAGCCCAACCACCCGAGCGCGCTGAGCTGGCGCGCCCTGCGGCTTGTGCCGCTTGAGCTGCCGGTGCTGCTCCTGGGGCTGCTGGCTCTGGGGCGGCGGGCGGTCTGGCTGGCGGGGATCGCGGCGCTGGCGCTGCTGCTCATGGTGCTGGTGAAGCTCGCGGATTTTGGCGTCTACACGGCATTTTCGCGCGGCTTCGATCCCTTGGCCGACATGCACCTTCTGCCCGCCGGTCTGCATCTTCTGTCCGGCAGTATCGGCGTGGTCGGCACGCTGATCGTAGGGCTGCTGCTGGTGCTGGCGCTCGCGGCGATCAGCTGGCTGCTCTACCGCGCGCTTGCGCTCTGGGCCCGCACCGGCAGCCGCCTGCCGGTGTCAATGCGCGTCGCGGCAGGCGCCGTGGCGCTGGTCTTCGCCGGGCTCTCGGCGGCCGAGATCCGCACCGCGCTCAACGGCTGGCAGGGCTGGAACCCGCCGGGCGCCGCTTTCACCTCGCGCCTTGCCGCCGAACATCTGCGTGACTTCAGCCGCTCGCGCACGGCGCTGGCCGAGTTCCGCCGCGCCGCCGAGACCGACCCGTGGGCCGGGCGCGAGGGGCTCTTGGCGCAGCTTGGCGGGCGCGACGTGGTGATCGTCTTCATCGAGAGCTATGGCCGCGCCGCCTATGACAATCCGCTCTATGCTGAGCGCCACACCGCCACGCTGGCGGCGGCCGAGGCCGCGCTTGCGAAGGCCGGGCTCGAGGCGCGCTCGGGCTGGCTCACCTCGCCGGTGATGGGCGGGCAGAGCTGGCTGGCGCACGGCGCGCTGGCCTCCGGGCTCGATGTCAGCGACCAGACCCGCTACCGGGCGCTGCTGGCCAGCCCGCGCAAGACGCTGTTCACGCTGGCGCAGGAGGCGGGCTACGAGAGCGTCGCCGTGGCGCCGGCCATCGTCATGCCCTGGCCCGAGGGGCCGCAGCTCGGCTTCGGCACGGTGCTGGCCGCCGCCGATTTGGGCTATCAGGGGGTGCCTTACAACTGGGTGACGATGCCCGATCAGTACTCCCTCTCGGCCTATGAGCGGCTGGCGCCGGAGGGCGTGCCGCTGATGACCGAAATCGCGCTGATCTCGAGCCACGCACCCTGGACGCCGGTCGCCGAGATGGTGCCGTGGGGGGCGGTCGGCGACGGTCGGGTGTTCGACGCCGCAGCGGTCGCGGGGCCGAGCCCGGGCGAGGTCTGGGCCAATCGCGACACCATCCGCGACCACTACGGGCGGGCGCTGGACTACTCCATCGAGACGGTGCTGAGCTGGGCCGCGCTGCCGCGCGAGACGCCCCCGCTGCTGATCGTGCTGGGCGACCATCAGGCGGCGGGCTTCGTCTCGCAGAGGGGCGGGATGGACGTGCCGGTGCACCTGATTGGGCCGCCCGAGGCGGTGGCGCTGTTCGAGGGCTGGGATTGGAGCCGGGGGCTGACGCCCGATCCAAGGCTGGAGAGCTGGTCGATGAGCGCCTTCCGCGACCGCTTCCTGGCGGCCACGAGCCTCGAGGCGGAGGGAGGCTTGTGAGAGCGCTGCGCCTCCTCGTGCCGCTGGCGCTGATCGCGCTGTGCCTGTGGCTCGCCGACGGGCGCGCGGTGCTGGCGCGGCTCTCCGGGCTGTCGCTGGGCTGGTTCGTCGCGGCGATGGTGGCTCTGCACGCGGTGACGCTGCTCTCGGCGCTGCGCTGGACGCTGACGGCGCGGGCGCTGTCACTGCCGCTGGGCGGCAGCGAGGCCGTGCGGGAATATTACCTCGCGCAATTCGTCAACCAGACCCTGCCCGGCGGCGTGCTGGGCGATGCGGCGCGGGCGGTGCGCAGCCGCAAGGGCGGGCCGATGCGCCGCGCCGCGCAGGCAGTGGTGCTCGAGCGTGCTTCTGGGCAGGCGGGCATGGCGCTGGTCGCGGTCTTCGGGCTGATGCTGATGGTGGCGGCGCCGCAGGCCGTCTTGGCGGCTGACTTGCCCGCCATCGCATGGCTGCCGCTGGGCTTGCTCGTGACGCTGCTCCTAGCCTTGGTGCCGTTGGGCCTAAACCGCGCCGGCGGCCGCGAGGATGGCTGGCGCCGCGCCGTGAAGACCGCGCTGCTAAATCGCTGGGCCATGCAGGCGGCGCTGTCGCTCGCCGTCGCGCTGCTCACCGTCACGGGCTTTGCCCTTGCCGCCCGCTCCACCGGCAGTGCGCTTGCCCCTGCCACCGCGCTGCTGATCGTGCCGCTGATCCTGACCGCCATGCTGCTGCCCGCCTCGGTCGCCGGCTGGGGCTGGCGCGAGGGCGCGGCGGCGAGCCTCTTCGCGATGGCGGGGCTCGGCGCCGAAGCCGGCATCGCCGCCAGCATCGCCTTCGGTCTCGCCATGCTGCTTTCTGCCCTGCCGGGGGCGTTTTTCATCCAAAGGGCGAAAACCGCGCCGGGGCAATCGCCCCAAAACATTGCTTCACCAAGTGAATAACCTAATCTTCTGAAAAACCGGGAGGACTTTTGCCATGACGTTCCGCACCCCCAGCCGCCGCCTGTTCCTTGGCGGCGCCCTCACCACCGCCACCGCCTGGCTGATGCTGCCACGCCGCGCGCTTGCGCAGGAGGCGGTCAACTTCCAGCTCTCCTGGCTGCACTCGGTGCAGTTTGGCGGCAGCTATATCGCGCAAAACAAGGGCTACTGGAGCGATGCGGGGCTCGACGTATCGTTGCAGCCGGGCGGGCCGAACGCGCCGGTCGAGCCGCCGGTGGTGGCGGGCACCGCGCTCGTCGGCATCTCGGCGGCGGATTACACCGCCGCGGCGGTCAACCAAGGCGCGCCGTTCAAGATCATCGGCGTGGCCATGCAGAAGAACCCCTTCGCCATCGCTTCGCTGGCGGAGAACCCGGTGACCAGCCCCGCCGATCTCGTCGGCAAGAAGATCGGCATGGCGCTGGCCAACATGCCGGTGCTCGAGGCGCTGTGCTCGATCAATGGGGTCGACATCGCTGAAATCGAGGTGGTGCCGACGCAATACGACCCCGCGCCGCTGGTGCAGGTGCAGGTCGATTGCCTGCTCTGCTGGGCCACCGACCTGCCGGTGGCAATGGAGATCCAGGGCGTCGAGAGCGTAACGATGCTGCTCGCCGATCACGGCTACGCGGTGCATTCGCAGACCTATATCGCCACCGAGGACAGCCTCGCCAACCGCCGCGATCAGCTTGTGGCGCTGATGAAGGGCGAGGTCATGGGCTGGCAGGACTACCACGCCGACCCCGCCGCCGCCGCCGCGCTGACGGTCGAGATGTTCCCCGATGCCGGGCTCGATCTCGCGACGCAGGAGCTGCAGGCCGAGCGGCAGGTGCCGCTGATGTTCTCGGATCTGACCGAGTCCGAGGGCTTCGGATGGTTCACCGACGAGACCGTGGCCGCCAATGTCGAGACGCTGGCGCTGCTGGGCAAGCCGGTGAGCGCCGATCTCTGGGATCGCTCGATCCTGGAAGAGGTGCATGGCTGAGAGGCACGGGGATGCCTGATGAACCACGGCCCGACATCGTTCTGAGCGGCGTTTCGAAGAGCTTTGGCGCGCCGGGGCGCGAGGTTCCGGCGGTCGCGCCGCTCGACCTTCGGCTCGCGGGCGGCAGCATGACGGCGCTGGTCGGGCCCTCGGGCTGTGGCAAGTCCACGCTTCTGCGCCTGATCGCGGGGCTCGAGCGTCCGTCCTCGGGCGAGATCCGCATCGGCGACGAGAGCCCCGACGACCTGCGCCGCCGTGCCGCGCTGTCGGTGGCGTTTCAGGACGCGGCACTGCTGCCCTGGCGCACGGTGGCCGGCAACGTGGCGCTCGGTCGCTCGCTGGCGCGCCGCCCTCGCGATGCCGGCGCGGTGTCCGAACTGATCGATCTGGTGGGGCTCTCGGGCTTCGAGGCGCAGCGCCCGGCGGAGCTTTCGGGTGGTATGCGGCAACGCGCGGCGATTGCCCGGGCGATGGCCAGCGCGCCGGAGCTTCTGCTGCTCGACGAGCCCTTCGGTGCGCTTGACGAGCTGACCCGCGACCGGCTCAACGCCGAGCTGCCGCCGCTCTGGGAGGCGCATGGCGCGACCTCGGTGCTGGTGACCCACTCGGTGGCCGAGGCGGTGCGACTCTCGGACCGCATCCTCGTCCTGACCCCGCGCCCGGCGCGCATCGCCGCCGATATCGCCGTCGATCTGCCGCGCCCGCGCGACGCGGTGGTGCTGGCCTCGGAGGCCTTCCGCGAGACCTGCGGGCAGGTCTCGGTGGCGCTGCGCGAGGGGCAGGCGCCGGGCCGGCTCGCGGCGCAATGAGCGGGGCGGTGGCACTGCGGAGTACGCGTCTGCCGGGGGGCGGGCTGATCGGTGCAGTGCTGGCGGTGGCGCTCTGGGAGATCGTGGCGCGGCTCACGGCGCAGAGCTTCTTCATCGCCGCGCCGAGCGCCATTTTGTTGCACATGACGGAGCATGCCGGGCTGCTCTGGCGGGCGCTTGGGGTGACGCTCTGGGCCGCTTTCAGAGGCTTTGTCTGGGGCAATCTCGCCGGTGTGCTGATGGCGCTTCTGGTGGTGCTTTTGCCGCGGGGCGAGCGCCTGGTTTCGACGCTGGCACTCCTGGTGTTCTGCCTGCCGCTGGTGGCGACCGGGCCGATCCTGCGGGTGCTCTATGGTCCCGGCGACGGGCCGCAGGTCACGCTGGCGGCGCTGGCGGTCTATTACACCACCTTCCTGCCGGTGCTGGTGGGGCTGCGCGCCGCGCCGCAGGGCTGGTTCGATCTCGTGCGCAGCTATGGGCGCGGGCGCATGGTGGCGCTGCGCGAGGTGCGGCTGCCGGCGGCGCTGCCCTATCTCGTGGCGGGGCTGCAGATTGCCGCCCCGGCGGCGTTTCTCGGGGCGATGGTGGGCGAATTCACCGGTGCCGAGCGCGGTCTTGGCGTGCTGACGGTGCGGGCGCTGCGCGCCCTCGACCTGCCGGCGACGTGGGCGATCGCGGTCATTGCCTCCGCCGTGTCGGTGCTGGCCTTCGCCGCCGTGGGCTGGGCCGGGCGCAGGCTCGATCTCGCGCCGCCGCAGGTGCTCCTGGCGGCACCGGGGCAGGCGCGGCGGAGCGCGTGGCAGGGGCCGGGCGAGGCGCTGCTGGCGCTCGGGGTGACGCTGGCGCTCTGGAAAGGCGCCATGGAGCTCTTCGCGCTGCCGCGCTTCTTCGCCAAGCGGCCGGAGGACGTCTGGGCCTACATGGTGAGCGGGCCGGGGGCGGAGGCGCACAGGGAGAAGCTCCTCGGCGCGATGGGCGAGACCCTGGCCTATGCGGCGCCGGGCTACCTTGCCGGGCTGGCGCTCGGGGCGGGGCTCGCGGTGGCGCTGACGCTGGCGCCGCGCGCAGCCTCGCTCACCATGCCGGTGGCGATCGCGCTGCGCTCGATCCCCATCGTCGCCACCGCGCCGCTGATCGCCTGGGCGCTGGGGCGGGGGGCGGCGGGCACCATCGCAGTGGTCGCGGTGATGATCTTCTTCCCGACGCTGGTCGCCTGCCTGCACGGGCTCGCGCGCACGCCGCGCGCGGTGCTCGACCTCTTCGAGGTCTACGCGGCGGGGCGCTGGCGGTGCATGCTGGGGGCTCAGCTTCCGGCGATGCTGCCAGCTTTCTTCGCCTCGGCGCGGATGGCGATCCCGGCGGCGATCCTTGCGGTGACCACTGCGGAATGGCTCGCCACCGGGCGCGGCGTGGGCGCGCTCATGGCGACGGTGGCCTCGACCTCGGATTACGGCATGCTGTGGAGCGCCATCGCGCTGATCGGGCTGGCGGCGGTGCTGGCGCATGGGGCTGTCGTGGCGCTCGAGCGGGTCGTGCTGGCGCGCACCAACGCCGAGCAGCTGGCACGATGAGAGCCTGCGCCTTCGCGATCCCCGGCGATCACCGCCAGAAGACCGGCGGGTTCATCTACCAGCGACGGCTGCTGGAGGAGCTGCAGGCCTCGGGGCGCGCCGTCGCCCATGTGATGCTGCCCGCCGAGGCGGCGGCAGGAGAGCAAAGCGCGGCGCTGCGGCAAGAGGTGGCGCGGGTGCTGGAGGCGCTGCCGGAGGATCAGCCGCTGATCCTCGACGGGCTGGTCTTCGCGGCGATGAAGACCGAGGGGCTGGCGCGGTTGCGCTGCCCGGTGGTGGCGATGCTGCATCACCCGATGGGCATGGAGCAGGGGCTTTCCCCCGCGCTCTCGCGGCACCTGCTGGCGCAGGAGATCGACAATATCCGGCTCGCCCGGGCAGTGGTGGTGACCAGCCTGCACACCAAAGAGACCTATACCGAGCTCGGCGCCGATCCGGGCAAGATCACCGTGGCGCTGCCGGGCTATGACGGGCCGCGCGATCTGCCGCGGGTCGAGGCCGGGCCGCGCATCCTCTCGGTCGGGCTCTTGGCGCGGCGCAAAGGGCATGACGTGCTGATCCGGGCGCTCGAGCTCGTCTCGGATCTCGACTGGACCGCGCAGATCGTCGGCAAGAGCTTCGATCCAGCGGTGGAGGCGGAGCTGCGCGCGCTGATCGCCGAGACCGGGCTGGCCGGGCGGGTCGCGCTGGCGGGAGAGCTTTCGGACAAAGCGCTGGCGCAGGCCCATCGCGAGGCGCGGGTCTTCGCGCTGGCGACGCGCTACGAGGGCTACGGCATGGCGCTGGCCGAGGCGCTCTGCCACGGGTTGCCCATCGTCACCTGCGCGAGCGGTGCGGTGCCCGACACGGTGGGGCAGGGGGCGCTGCTGGCCCCGCCGGACGACCCGGAGGCCTTCGCTGCCCACCTGCGCCACCTGCTGAGCGATGACAGCGCCCGCGCAAAGCTGGCCCGCAAGGCGCGGGCCGAGGGCCGCGCGCTGCCGCGCTGGTCGGAGACGGCGTCGATCATGGGAGACGTGCTCGACGGGCTCTGAGCTCAGCGGTCGCGCACCGGCAGCGGCCGGGTCAGCACGTAGGTGGCTGCCCCGCCCATCGCGAGGCCCTGGAACAGCAGTGCCGGCCACGGCAGGCGCATCCAGAGGCTGATGGCGAAGACCAGCAGCATCATGCTGGCGGCGGTGATCTTGGCGCGGCGCGAGATCGCGCCCTCGGCCTGCCAGTCGGCGATCATCGGGCCGAAGAGCCGGCTCTCGACCAGCATCCGGTGCATCTGGTCGGAGCCGCGCGCATAGGAAAACGCGGCCAGCAGCACGAAGGGCGTGGTCGGCAGCACCGGCAGAACGATGCCGAGCAGCCCCAGCCCGAGGGCCAGCGTTCCAAGCGTGATCCAGACAAAGCGCATGCGGGTTCCGCCTCTTGCGTCCTGCGCAATCTAGGGCCGGCGGGGGCGAATTGCCATGCGACCTCTGCGCTTTTGTGCCAACCTGCGCCCGGGCCCATCGGTTCCCGGCACTCGGCTTTTCACCGTCACAGGCCGAGAAACAGGCGGAAAAAGCGGCCCGTGCCCCCCTGCAAGCTTGCGACGTGGGGTCAGTCGGACTATGTGGCCCCCACACAGCCCCGCCCGATGCATCACGCCTCCCTCGCAGCCAAGGTCCTGACGCGCATGCAGACGCCCTACTACCTCATCGACAAATCCCGCCTCCTGCCCAACATGGAGAAGATCGCCCATCTGCGCGAGCAGTCCGGCGCCAAGGCGCTGCTGGCGCTGAAATGCTTCGCCACCTGGTCGGTCTTTGACATGATGTCGGAGTACATGGACGGCACCACCTCCTCGTCGCTCTTCGAGGTGAAGCTCGGGCGCGAGAAGTTCCCTGGCGAGACCCATGCCTATTCCGTGGCCTGGGCCCCGCACGAGATCGACGAGGTGCTGGCCTCGTCGGACAAGGTGATCTTCAACACCGCGCAGCAGCTGCAACGCTTCGAGGCGCAGAGCCGCGATCACACCCGCGGGCTGCGGGTCAATCCCGGCGTCTCGACCTCGGGCTTCGACCTCGCCGATCCGGCGCGTCCGTTTTCACGTCTCGGCGAGCACGCGCCCGAGGATATCGAGCCGGTGGCCGAGCTGATCTCGGGCTTCATGTTCCACAACAACTGCGAGAACGCGAGCTTCGAGCGCTTCGACGAGATGCTGGGCCAGATCGAGGCCCGCTTCGGTGCGCTCATCAAGCGGATGAACTGGATCTCGCTCGGCGGTGGCATCCATTTCACCGGCGAGGGCTACCCGCTCGACAAGCTGGCCGAGCGGCTCAAGCGCTTCGCCGGCGAGAACGAGGTGCAGGTCTATCTCGAGCCCGGCGAGGCGGCGATCACCAAATCGACCACGCTCGAGGTGACGGTGCTCGACACGCTGTTCAACGGCAAGAACCTCGCCATCGTCGACAGCTCGATCGAGGCGCATATGCTGGATCTGCTGATCTATCGCGAGAGCGCCAAGATGATGGAAAGCGGCGATCAGGAGTGGATGATCTGCGGCAAGTCCTGCCTCGCGGGGGACATCTTCGGCGAGTTCCGCTTTCCCAAGGCGCTGCAGGCCGGCGACCGGCTGAGCATTCAGGATGCTGCGGGTTACACGATGGTCAAGAAGAACTGGTTCAACGGCGTGCAGATGCCGTCGATCGCCATCCGCGAGCTTGACGGCACCGAGCGCCTCGTGCGCAGCTTCAGATACGAGGATTTCGCGGCGGCCCTGTCGTGACACGACCGCGCCTCGCGGCGCACCCACTTAAAGTTCAAGGAGGGTAAAGTCTTGAAGAAGACCGTTCTCATCATCGGCGCCGGCGGCGTCGCCCAGGTGGTGGCGCATAAATGCGCCCAGAACAACGACGTGCTGGGCGACCTGCATATCGCCAGCCGGACCAAGGCCAAATGCGACGCGATCATCGAGAGCGTGCATGCCAAGGGCGCGATGAAGGTCGACGGTGCCTTCGAGGCGCACGCGGTCGACGCGACGCAATCGGCCGAGGTGGCTGCGCTGATCCGCAAGACCGGCGCCGAGATCGTGATCAACGTGGGCACCGCCTTCGTCAACATGCACGTGCTCGACGCCTGCATCGAGACCGGCGCCGCCTATATCGACACCGCGATCCACGAAGAGCCCGACAAGATCTGCGAGACTCCGCCGTGGTATGCCAACTACGAGTGGAAGCGCCGCGACAGCTGCGCCGAGAAGGGCGTCACCGCGATCCTCGGCGCGGGCTTCGATCCGGGCGTGGTCAACGCCTATGCCCGCTTTGCCATCGACCAGATGGACGAGGTGAAGAGCATCGACATCGTCGATATCAACGCCGGCTCGCACGGCAAGTATTTCGCCACCAATTTCGACCCCGAGATCAACTTCCGCGAATTCACCGGCGTGGTCTATTACTGGGAAGACAAGCAGTGGAAGGAAACCACCATGTTCGCCTCCGGGCGCGAGTGGGATCTTCCGGTGGTCGGCCCGTCCAAGGCATACCAGTCGGGCCATGACGAGGTGCATTCGCTGGCGACCAACTATCCCGACGCCGACGTGCGCTTCTGGATGGGCTTTGGCGATCACTACATCAACGTCTTCACGGTGCTGAAGAATATCGGCCTGTTGTCGGAGCAGCCGGTCAAGCTGGCCGAGGGCAACGAGGTGGTGCCGCTGAAGGTGGTCAAGGCCTGCCTGCCCGATCCCGCCTCGCTGGCGCCGGACTATACCGGCAAGACCTGCATCGGCGATCTGGTGAAGGGCGTGAAGGACGGCGAAGAGGTCGAGTATTTCGTCTACAACGTGGCCGATCACAAGGAAGCCTACGAGGAAGTGGGCTCGCAGGGCATCTCCTACACCGCCGGCGTGCCGCCGGTCGCCGCGGCGATGCTCATCGCCACCGGCGAGTGGGACGCCAAGACCATGAAGAACGTGGAGGAGATGGATCCGAAGCCGTTCTTCACCATCCTCGACCGCATCGGCCTGCCGACCCGGGTGCAGAAAGGCGGCCTTGGCGGCGAGGATATGGCCTGGACCGAGCTCAACGGCTGATCGCGCGTCTCATGCGCGCGGAAAGGAAAGGGCCGCCCGCCGGGGCGGCCCTTTTTTGTGTCGAACGCGGTTTCCGTCAGGCCGCCGGGCGCCTGGTGCCGGTCAGTCCGGGAGCAGGGCCACCGGGCGGCACCAGCCGGCAGAGCCGTGGGCGACCTTGATCGGGAAGCACATCACCTCGAAGCCGGTCGCGGGCAGCTGCTCGAGATTGGCGAGCTTCTCCATGTGGCAATAGACCGTGTCGGCCCCGGCCTTGTGTCCCTCCCAGAACAGCTCCCACTGGCCGGTCGCCTTGGCCTTTTCGGCCACCGCCTTCAGCGGTGCGTCCCAGCTCCAGGCGTCGGTGCCGCAGACCTTCATGCCGCGCTCGGTGAGCCAGAGCGTCGCCTCGCGGCCGATGCCGCAGCCCGCCGCCACGTAGCCGGGCTGGCCGTAGAGCGCACCGGCGCGCGTGTTGACCAGCACGATGTCGCCGGGCTGAAGATCGTGGCCGATGCGGGCGAATTCGGCGGCCATCTCGGCGGCGCTGACCACATGGCCGTCGGGCAGGTGGCGGAAATCGAGCTTCACCCCCGGCCCCATGCACCACTCGAGCGGCACCTCCTCGATGGTGATGGCGCGAGCGCCGCCATCCATCGTCGGGTGGTAATGCCAGGGCGCATCGAGATGGGTGCCGTTATGGGTGGTCAGCGTCAGCCGCTCGACCGCCGCGCCGGCGCCATCGCGCTGATGCGCGACGGGGATGCCGAACATCGCCTCGTATTGGCGCGCGCCCCCGGCATGGCCCATGTACTCGATGCTGGGCTCCATGCCCGGCGGATCGGCCGGCACGTCGTTGCTGAGCGTGACCGAAAGGTCGATGATCCTGCGGCTCATGGCCGTCCTCCCCTGATGACCTGCTGGTCGATGGCGCCGAAGAGCGGCGTGCCCTCGCGGGCGCGGCACTCCATCCGCACCCGGTCGCCGAACCCCATGTAGGGCGTATGGGCGTCGTTCGCGTCGAGCATCTCGATGGCGCGGCGCTCGGCGAGGCAGGAGGAGCCGACCTCGCGGTAGTTGTCGTTCGAGACCGTGCCCGAGCCCAGCACCGTGCCCGCCACCAGATCGCGCGAGTGCGCGGCGTGGGCGAGCAGCGCGTCGAAGCCGTAGCTCATCGGGTAGCCCTCGGCATGGCCGAAGGGGGTGCCATTCAGCGCGACATGCAGCGGCAGGTCGACGCGGGCATCGCGCCAGGCGGGGCCGAGCTCGTCCGGAGTGAGTGCGACCGGAGCCACGGCGCAGGCCGGCTTGGCCTGGATCCAGCCGAAGCCGGTCTTCATCTCGACCGGCGCGATGGCGCGCAGCGACCAGTCGTTGATCTGCACCACGAGGCGGATCCGCGCGGCGGCCTCGGCGGGCGTGCTGCCCATCGGGACGCTGTCGCAGATCACGCCGAACTCGCCTTCGAAATCGATGCCGTCCTCCTCCGAGGGCAGAGGCACGTCCTGGGTAGCGGAAAGGAACCGGTCCGACATGCCCTGATACATCAGCGGCCGCCCAACGGGGTTGGGATCCAGGCCGAAGACCTTCTGCATCAGCGCGCCGTGGCTGTCATAGGCCGAGCCGTCGAGCCATTGCCAGGCGCGCGGCAGCGGCGCCAGCGCGGTGACAGGGTCGAAGGGCGCGCCGCCGCCCGCGTTGAGCGCGGCATATTGCGTCTCGAGCGCGGCGGCATGGGCGGCCCAGTCCTCCATCAGCAGGCGCAGGCTCTGCACGCCCGCGGCGGGGATGCAGCGCGCGTTGTCGCGGCTGACGAGATGCAGCCGCCCGTCCGGGCTGCCGTCGGGCAGGGTGGCAAAGCGCATCTCAGCCCTCCGCCGTCAGCCGGCCGCCCAGGGTCTCGGCGAACCAGTCGGCGATGAAATTGCGCCCGTAGGTCATATTGTCGGCGCCCACATGCTCGACCCCGCCTTCGCGGTCGGTAAAGATCTTCAGGTCGCGGCGCGGGGCGTTCACCAGCTGGTCATAGCTCTGATGCGCATAGTCGAGCGAGATCTGGCGATCGTTGCCGCCATGGGTGACGAGGAACGGCACCTTGATCTTCTCCATCTGCCCGTCGAGGCAGAAGCCGGCGGCCTTGTCGAAGAAGTCGTCCATGTCCTTTGCGCCGAACACCCACATGACATGGTTCCAGTAATGCGGCACCGGGTTCTCGCCTTCGCGCTTGAGACGCTTCTGCTGCACCTCCGCCCAGTTGTGGTTGGCGCCCCAGACCGCGCCCGCGGCATAGCGCGGCTCGTTGGCGCAGACCCGCGGCGCGTAGTAGCCGCCGAGCGAGATGCCGGTGATGCCGATGCGCTGCGCATCGACATCCTCGCGCGCGGCGAGCCATTCGTAGACCGGGGTGCCCCAGGCTTCGCTGTCGTGATGCGCCGGCATGTCCTGAAGGCGCAGGCTCTCGCCGGTGCCGGGCTGGTCGACGCAGAGCGTGGCGATGCCGCGCTTGGCCAGCGCGTGGGGCAGGTAGGACCAATAGAGCAGTTCCTTGCAGCTATCGAGCCCGTTGAGATAGACCACCGCCGGCGCCGGGCCGGAGACGCCCTCGGCGGGGGTGTAGAGCACCGGGATCACCTTGTCGCCATAGGGGATCTCGAAGCGGCGCACGGTCTCGCCGGCATAGTCGGTGCCCTTGAGGAAATTGGCGAGGCCCTTGCGGTAGGTAACCATGCGCTCGGGATCGCCCTGGCCCTGCATGCGCTCGGCGAGAATATAGTAGAGCGCCGCGCGCTTGAGCTTGTCGCCGGCCGATAGCAGCTTGCCCTCGGCCTCTTCCTCGGTGGCGATCTCGGTCAGCTTGTCGGCGACGCGGACCCATTCGACCATGAAGTCGCGGGTGCCTGCATCCTCGCCGTTCTTCGCCTTCTCGAGCAGCGGCTGGCACATGTCCATGATCTCGCCGATCTCGGCCCCGGAGGCGAGCGCGATGGAGACCGTCAGGTTCCAGACATAGTTGGGGAAGTAGTTGAACATCGCCATGAGGAGGCTCCTTGGGTCTTCGGGATGGGGCGCGGCGGCGCCGCTCCCGCGAGAGGTAGTCGGGCACGATCCATTCGGAAAATGGAAAGGAATGATCCCGGGCATTCACGCGCTGAATGCCCGGGGCCTCGGGTCAGAACTCCTGCAGATCCTCGGCGATGACGACCTCGCCGCCATAGATCGCCGAAATCTGACGCACCCAGTCGTCGGTCATTTCCGGGGTGATGCGGGCGCCGGCGGCGATGTGGGTGGCCACGACCTTGCCGACATCCGCCGCGACCGCCATGCGCCCGATCTCTTCGGGGCTGACATGGTGGCTCGACAGGTGCGCTTCGATCTCTGTCACCAGATGCTCGGGCGCGGTCTTGCGCACGGTCTCCATGATCGAGGGCAGGTCGATCAGCTCCGAGACCAGCAGGTCGACACCGTGCGACAGCTCGATCACCGCCTCCGACCAGCCGGTATCGCCGGTATAGACGATGCTGCGGTCGGGGGTGTCGAAGCGGAACGAGAGCGACTCGTACCTAGCGTCGAGATCGCTGCCATGGGCAAAGCTGTAATGGCTGTTCTTGGCGGTGGTCACGGTGACATCGCCGAGGGTGAAGCGCTCGCCGCCGCGGATCTCCTGCACCTGCACGAGCTCTTCAGCTGTCATGATATGGGCGTCCTCCATGCCATAGGCCGCCTCCATCGCCGGGCCCATGCCCTCGACCATGCCGTCGATCAGCGCCTTGGTGCCCGGCGGGCCGTAGATCATCACCGGCTTGTCGGGGTTGGTCTGGAAGCGCTGGCCGAGCACCGCGAGCAGCCCGCCGACATGGTCGAAATGCAGGTGGCTCAGAAGCACGTCATCGACATCGCCCATGCGCAGGCGCTTGCCGGCAAGGCGGATCGACAGGCCATCGCCGGCATCGACGACGATGTTGCGGCCGTTGACCTGAAGCAGGTTCGCGGGCTGCGAGCGGTCGGCACGGGCGATGGGACCGCCGCCGCTGCCAAGCACGGTAAAGCTGGTGTCGGCGAGCGCCGGCATCGCCGTGCAGGCGAGCAGCGCCAGCGCGGTTGCGTGACGTTTGAACATTTGGGTCTCCTCCTCAGTCGTCTGGACCCGCCGCGCGGGTGGGTCCGGTCAGGTGTTTCAGGCGGTGTCGCGTGTGCCGCGGGCGAAGCAGGCGACCGAGAGCGCGGCGATGACCACCGCCGTGATCCCCAGCGCGCCGATCGAGAAGCGCTCCATCAGCATGCCGCCGATGATCGGCCCGAGCGCGGATCCGGTCATCAGCATGGCGGGCGTCGCCGCCGCGGCGCGGCCCGAGCGGTCCATGCGCGACAGCAGGCCGAAGGCGAAGGTGTGGGTGAAGATCTGCACCGCCACGAACACCGCCGCCACCGGCGCCCAGACCGTGAAGGCGGTGGCGAAGGTCAGCGCCAGCGCCAGCGCTGCCTGCACCACCGGGCCGCCGAGCACCACCTTGCGCGCCGAGAGGCGCGTCTCGAGCAGCGCGGCCAGCGGCGCGGGGCCGACGAAATTCACCACGCCGAGCGCGATCAGCGTGCCGACGATGGCCTGCGGGGCGAAGTTGCGGGCGTTGCCGATGACCTCGACGAAGGAGAACACCATCGCCTGGTTGAAGGTCATCAGGCTGACCCCCGCAACCACCGCCATCACCCCGGTGGCGAGCGGTGTGCGCGGGGCGGGGCCGTCAGCCCTGCCGCCGGCGTCAGGAAACGCGATCAGCATGGCGAGGGTGGCAACGGCCATGATCGCGCCGAAGCTCAGGAACAGCGCCGCGCCGCCGTGCCGGATCAGCAGCTGCGGCACCGCACCCATGTAGAGCACGCCGAAGAGGCCGAGCCCGATGCCGGCCACGGCAAACAGGCGGTGCGGGTTGCCGGCGCGGCCCATGGTGCCGTGCACGAGGCTGAGCGCGGTGCCGGTGGCCAGACCGCCGAGCAGGTGCAGCCCGGCGAGCGGCAGGAAGGCGCTTTGCCGCGAGGCCAGCAGGAAGGCCACCGCCGAGAGCGCGTAGCCGCCGACCGCCAGCGCCTTGCGCGGCAGGTAGTTGAAGTTGCGCGCGGTCAGCACGCTGGCCAGCACTGCGCCGATCAGGAACAGCGTGACCAGCCCGCCGGCCTGCTGCGGGCCGAAGCCGTAGCGCGCGATCAGCGCGCCGACCCAGACCGGCAGCGCCACGAGGTCGACAAGCCCCGCGCAATGTCCGACCACCAGCGCCGCTGCGCCGATTCTGCGAATGCCCGGCGCAGCGCTCATCGCTGCCAGGTTCAATCCGGTATCACTCATCTGGTTTTCCTCTCCCTTGGGCCGGCTCCCCCGCCGGCCCTTCCTGTCCCCGTTCGCGCGGGAATTCTCCGGTTCAGACCGGCTCTGTCAGGGCCATCATCGAACGGCCCATGATCGCGTTGTGTTCGCCCTGGTCGCCGCCGGTGACCTCGATCTCCGAGAGCCGGGCCGAGTTGGTGACGACCATGCTGCAGCGCTCCCAGCGCCGCGCCTCGTGGGCGGCAAAGGCCTCGGCGACGGTCTCGGCGCGCAGCAGTTCCTCGGCGATGACCAGCCCGTCTTCCATGCCGATGCAGGCGCCGGCGCCGAGATGCGGCGTGGTGGCGTGCACCGCGTCGCCGATCAGCATCACCCGGCCCACATGCCAGGGCTGCGGCAGCAGGAGCTTCTCGAGCGGGCGATAGATCAGCTTGCTCTCGGTGCTCAGCCCCTCTGCCACCGCCGACAGGATCGGCGAGGGGAAGGCCGCCAGCATGGCTTTCATGCGCGGCAGCAGCTCGGCCTCCTCGACCCAGTCATTGCTGGGGCGGTCCTCGGTCAGGAACAGGTAGCTGCGGCCCTCCGAGACCGGGTTGATGCCGACCTTGAGGCCCTTGCCGAGCCACATGTTGAGGGTCTCGACCTCCGGCGGGGTGGCCAGCTCGGCGCGCCAGACCGCCTGGCCCACATATTGCGGCGCCGGCGCATCCGGCATCAGCGTGGCGCGGGTCTTGGAGTAGAGCCCGTCGGCGCCGATCACCGCGTCGTAGCGCGCGCTGCTGCCATCGGTGAAGGTGACCGAGACGCCCTCGGCATCCGGCTCCAGCGCCGCGAAGCTGCAGCCGAGCCTGACCGAGACACCGGCGGCGCGGGTCGCCTCGGAAAGCAGCCCGGCCAGCGCCGGGCGCATGATCGCGGCATTGCCCGGAAGGCCGGTGCCGGGCATCGGCGGGGTCGGGATGGTGACGATGACCTGATCGTTGTGCGGCATCCGCACCACCAGCCCGTCGGTCGCCGCGCCGGTCTGCTTGAAGGCGTCGAGGATGCCGAGCGTGTCGAACACCCGCAGGGTCGCCCCGTGCAGGCTGATGCCGGCGCCGTAGCTGCGCCAGCCTTGGTCGATCTCGACCAGATCCGTCTCCACCCCGCCGCGCGCCAGCATGATCGCCGCCGACATGCCCGAAAAGCCGCCCCCGATGATCAGTACCTTGTGAACCGCTGCCATGATCAGCCCTCCCGTGCTGCGCGTCCGGCCACATGAGCCGGGACGCTGATGGACCCGTCTTGCGCCTTGTTCAGGGGCACGCGGGTCAGGTTCCGTCCCAGACAGGGGCCCGACACGCAGGCCCCGGTCTCGATGTCGAAAAGTGCGCCATGGGCGTGGCAGGCGAGATGCGTGCCGGCGCCGTTGAGATAGGCGTCGCGGCGCCAGGCCATCGGGGTGCCGCCGCGGTAATGCGGGCAGGCATCCATGTAGCCGAAGAGCTGTCCGCCGCGCTTCACCACGATCACCCTGCGGCTGGCGTCGGGCAGCGGCAGGAAGCCGCGGGCCGCGCCCTCGGGCACATCGCCGCTGTGGCAGAGCCTGAGCTGGCGCGCGCTCATGGCTGGCCGGAGCCGCCTTCCGGGCCGCCGCCGGGGGCCCATTTCTCGCGCCATTGCAGCAGGAACATCTGGCTCGCCTCGGGCCCGTTGGGCGCCTCGCGAGCGACCCAGCTGTCATCGTGCTTGTCCATGTCGGCGTCGTATTCGAAATGCACGCCGAGCGGGCTGTTGAAGTACCAGAACCAGTTCGAGCCGAACTTGTGCCGCCCCGGCCCCCAGAAGCTCTGGTAGCCCTTGCGCACGAAGCGGTCGCCGGCGACCATCAGCTCGGTCGGCCCGCCCATGTGGAAGGCGAGATGCTCGCAGCCCTGCATGTAGGCGGGGGTGCGGATGAAGAACAGCGTGTGGTGATCGTCGTTCGCCGCCGGACGCAGGAACGGGCCGGCGCCGGTCAGCACGTCGGTGATGACAAAGCCCAGACGGTCGCAGAAAAACTGCACCATCTTGTCCATGTCGGGCACGAACAGCACCACGTGGCTGAGCGTGCGGGGCAGGGCGGCCATGTCGTCGCTGACGCCAAGCTCGTTGGCGGCGCGCTGCGCCGGGGCGCCGGGGGCATTGATCTTCTCGGCGGGCATCGACAGCGGACGGCGGATCGTCACCTGAAAGCGCAGCTCAAAGCCGAGATCGTCCTTGAACTCGAGCGCGCCATCGGCCAGCCGCGTCACCCGGCGGTCCTTGGACATCTCGGCCTCGATAGCGTCGAGCGCCGCCGTATCCTCGACCCCGTAGACCTGCTGGCGGAGCATGTTCCTGGTCTCGAGCGCCGGCGGTAGTTTGGGGTCGTCCTTGGGGCGGATGATGACGCCGGTGCCGTCCAGCGTCTCGTAGAGCCAGCCGCTGTCGTCGAGCTGCACCGGCGTGAGGCCGAAATCCTCGAGATAGGTCTTCGATCCCTCCAGATCGTCGACGCCGAACACCAGATAATCGGGTCCGATGATGCGCATGAACAGCCTCCTCCTGCTGGCGACACCCGATCGGGACCGGGTGCGAATCTTGCTTGCCAATCGTGTAGCTTTCGCAGAGGTATTTAGAAAATTGCTTCGATGAATGGCTGTCATTCACTGGATCAATTGGTGAGGGAGAGGACCGCATGCGCTTCAACAAACTCGACATGAACCTCTTGGCGGCGCTCGATATTCTGCTGAAGACCCGGAGCGTGACCCGGGCGGCGGAAGAGATGTTCATCACCCAGTCGGCGATGTCGAACGCGCTGGGGCGGTTGCGGCAGTTCTTCGACGATCCGCTGCTGGTGCAGGTCGGGCGGGGTATGGAGCTGTCACCGCTGGCCGAGACCCTGCAGGAGCCGGTGCGCGACATCATGGTGCGGGTCGAAAGCGCCACGCGCATCCGGCCGGTGTTCGATCCGGCAACCGATACGCGCAGCTTCAACATCGTGGTGTCGGATTACTCGATGGCGGTTCTGGGGCCGCGGATCTCGGCGCTGGTGGCGCGCGAGGCGCCCAATATCCGGCTCGGCCTGCGCCCCCAGCATGCCGATCCCAGCCGGCTGCTCGACCGGGGCGAGGCCGACATGCTGATCGTGCCGGATTACCTCGGGGTCAGCGAACACGCGAGCGAGATCCTGTTCGAGGACGAGCTGGTGGTGCTGGTGGCGGAAGACGGGCCGCATGGCGCGGCCGAGATGACCCGCGATCGGTTCGAGGCTGCCCCGCAGGTGCTGATGGAGCCGCTCACCGGTCAGGAGAGCTATTCCGCCGTGGCGATCCGCAAGGCCGGCATCGTGCCGCGCGTGGTGATGTCGTCCTACCTGTTCTCGGCGATCCCGGACCTGATCCGCGGCACCGACCGGATTGGCCTGATCCAGCGCCGGCTGGCCGAGATCGCGGTGGCGCATGGCGGGCTGGCGCTGCACCCGGCGCCGTTCGAGGTGGCGCCGCTGCGGCAGAGCATCCGCTGGCACGCCCATCGCAGCCGTGACCCGGGGCTGATCTGGCTGCGCGACAGCTTCAAGGCCTGCGCCGCCGATGCGCTCGAGACGCCGGATTGATCACGTCACGTATTCATTCAGTGAATACATGAACACAAAATAATCAATTTTTCTTTTCCATGAGCCTCTCGCTACCTTCCGAGTCGCTGAGGAGGAGCGCCGTCGACGGGGGACGTTGGGGCGGCGCATTTGGAGGAAAGGACGACATTGCAAGAAGCCCGTGACGGACGCGCCTGACCGGCGTGACCGGGACGGCTTGCCGCTGCCGCGGATCTGACGTGGCAGGACGCGCCCGCGCCGGACCGGCGGGGCGTGACAGGGCGGTTTTGCGCGAGACGGCGGCGCGGAGGCGCGTCGCCTCACCTCGGGGCGGGGGAGCCCCGGTTTGACTGACATTAGTGGAGGAGCGAAATGCTCAAACTCATAGCGACCTGCGCTCTGGGCGCGGTTACCCTTTGCCCGGGCACGGCAGCGATGGCACAGGGCCCGGAGGGGCCGGGGGCTGGCGGTCCGCCGCCGCTCTCGATCCAGGTTCTGGGCAATATGGGCCGGGCCGGCCTGCTGGGCACCATGGCCTCGAACGAGCGCTACGGCGCGGTGCAATCGCGGGTCGCCTTTGGCCGCGGCATCTCGGCGCTGGCCAATATCCCGGGCAACCCGGCCGACGGCTATTCCGACGGGGTCAGCGAGGTGCTCACGCCGCTGAGCGCGCTGGTGCGGTTGAACAAGGGCCCGAGCGAGAGCGCGTCCTACCTGCGCTTCACCTCTACGAACCGCTGGTCGGATGGCTGGAGCACCGAGACCAACGGCACCGAGTTCGAATCCGACAGCGAGGCGCATGGCTTCGCGGTGCAATATCTCTATGCGCCGAACCCGGACCTGATGCTCGGGATCGGGGTCGAGATGGACCGCAACGCCGTCGACATCCGCCACAATGACGGCGAGAGCGACATCGACTGGTGGTCGATCCGCGCCGATGTGCTGAAGGTTCTCAACCCGAACTGGGGTCTCGCATTCCGCGCGAGCTGGCACCGGGACAGCGCTGAGACGTCGATCCCGCTGCCCTTCGCCACGCTGGACTGGGACCAGGATTCGCAGCGTCTCTACCTGCAGGCGGACGCGGTCGGCACCTTCGGCAAGGCGGATCTGCCGTCGCTGCCCGAGGGCTGGATCCTGCGCCCGCATTTCGGCGCCCAGTGGCAGAAGACATGGTTCGACGAGACCACGAATTCGCTCGGCGGCACGGTGGTCGGCCCGAACGGCAAGGACTCGGACGAGTATGGCTCGGCCTACGCCAAGCTGTCGCTGGCCAAGGCGGGGCCGGGCAAGGTGCTGCCCTATGTGGGCATCGGCCTCGACCATGAATTCACCAACAGCTACGACGAATTCATCGACGAAAGCACCTATTTCAACAGCTTTGCCGGCGCGACCATCAAGCTCACGCGGTCGTCGATGCTGAACGTCAGCTATTCGCGCTATGACGGGTTCAACGGCAACCGCACCAAGGAAGCGGTAGTGGTCGCCTTCGGCGTGACCTTCTGAGGCGGCAGCCCCGGCGGCGGGCCGGGGCAGGACAACGGGACCGGGCGGCTGCGATGCCGGCCGGTCTTTTCATTTGCGGCACAGGTCGCGGCGGCAGGCCCGCGCCCTAGCGGCTTTCCTTGGGCAGCGCGGGCAGGGGCCGCGAGGCCAGCTCGACCGCGGCATCGTTGCCGATGCCGGTCATGCAGAGCAGCCGGGCGATGACCTGGCTGCGGGCGGCCTGCGGCACATCGCCATTGATGATCGCGAGGCTTGCGCCGATCAGCGCGTGGCTCGTCAGTCGCCAGACCAGCTCCGCGTTCGAGACCTGGAAGCGCCCGGCCTGTGAGGCCTGCCGGAGGTCGCGGATCGCGAACGGGCCCATCATCCGGAACATCGCGTCCGAGATCACCTCAGAGCGGTTCAGCATCTGCGCCCAACGCGGGTCCGATGTGGCGGTGTCGAGCACCGTGCGGATGCCGAAAGCATAGACCTGAGCCGGGTCGATGAAGGTGTTGGTGACCTCTTCGATGCGCAGCGCCAGATCGTGCATCAGCGTCTCGAGTACCGCGATGGCGAGGTCGTCCTTGGACTTGAAGTAGTTGTAGACCGTGCCGGCGCCGACATCGGCGCGCTCGGCGATCTCGAGCATGGTCGCCGCGTCGACCCCCTTTTCCGACATGATCTCGCGCGCTGCAGTGATCAGCGCGGCGCGGTTGCGGCGCTGGCGTCGCGCGACGCGGCCCTCGGGGGCGGGCTGGGGCGGCTGCTCGGTCATCTCGGATCCCTGATGCTCGGGACCGAATCATATTCACTTCCGAACCGGCTCGCAATCGCACCACGCCGCCTCGGCGGCTTTCGGCGCCGCCCGTGACCGGGCTGCCTCGACGTCAGGCAGGCGCCGAAAAGGTGAGCCATCCTGACAGCTTAACCGATGCTGCAGATGCAGAAACAAATGAGGAAACGTCAAAGTTGACGAACGTTCAGTTTTGCCGCACGATCAAGGGGAGATCGCTGGCAGGCCAGGAGGCGCTGCGGCGAGGGAGAGAGAGAAGGCAGGGCCGCGCGCCGCTGCCGATCACGGAGGAGACATGATGAACGCTTCCCCCCGCATTCCGGGCACCGAAACCGATGTGGCCATCGTGGGCGCTGGCCCCGTCGGCACGCTTCTGGCAATCCTTCTGGGCCAGCGCGGCAAGCGCGTGACGCTCGTGGAGCGCTGGACCACCCATTACGAGCTGCCGCGCGCCGTGACCTACGATCACGAGATCGCCCGCATCCTCGCCACGCTGGGCATCGATTCCGAGAACGATCCCTCGATCAGCTTCCATGACGAGCTGTACTACTGGCGCAACCGCGACGGTCAGGATCTGCAGATCGTCGACTGGCAGAGCCAATCCGCCAGCGGCTGGCGCGTGCGCTACTGGTTCAATCAGCCGATGATGGAAAAGCGCCTGCTGCAGATCGCCGCCACCCTGCCCACGGTGCAGATCCTGCGCGGCTGGCAGGGCATCGCGCTCGAGCAGGATGCCGAGGGCGTCACCCTGTCGCTCAAGCGCAACCCCGAGGAGGTCGGCCCCGATGGCGAAAGCCACGTGATCCGGGCCAAGTTCCTCGCCGGTACCGATGGCGCCAACAGCTTCGTGCGCGAGAGCCTGGGCATCGAGAACGAGGATCGCGGCTATTTCTTCGACTGGCTGATCCTCGACATGATCCCGAACTTCGACTACGTCGCCAGCCGCCCGCAGGATCCGGCGCAATGGCAGCTCTGCGATCCGGTCCGCCCGACCACGGTGGTTCCGGGCGGCCCCGGCCCGGAGCCGGAAGGTCCGGCGCGGCGGCGCTGGGAGTACATGCTGCTCCCGGGCGAGTCGGTCGAGGAGATGCAGACCGAGGCCAAGGCGTGGGAGCTGCTGGCGCCGTGGGGTGTCACCCCCGAGAATTCCGAGCTCGAGCGCACCGCGGTCTACCGCTTCCAGGCCCGCTGGGCCAAGGCGTGGAACAAGGGTCGCTGCATGATCGGCGGCGATGCCGCCCACCTGATGCCGCCCTTTGCCGGTGAAGGCATGTGCGCCGGGGTCCGCGACGCGGTGGCGATGGCCTGGCGTCTGAACGGCATCCTCGAGGGCAAGTACGGGCTCGAGGTGCTCGACAGCTACACCAGCGAGCGCAAGGAGCACGCCAAGCATTACATCAACTTCAGCCAGGAGCTGGGGCAGATCATCTGCATCGCCGACGAAGAGGCCGCGGCCAAGCGCGACGCCGCAATGATCGCCGAGCTCGAGGCCCGCGGCGGCACACCGGTGCCCACCGATATCTGCCATCTCGGCAAGGGCGCGTGGTGCGACGAGAGCCAGCATGCCGGCGAGCTGTCGGTGCAGGGCGTGGTCGAGACCGGCGGCACCCGCGATCGTTTCGATCAGGCGGTGGCGCAGGGCTGGGTTCTGATCGGCTACGAGACCGACCCGCTGGCGGCGCTGAGCGAAGAGCAGCGCGCGCAGCTCGCGGCTCTCGAGGGCACACCGGTGCAGATCTGCGCGCCGGGCGGCTCCTGCGAGGTGATCGACAGCGAGGGGACCTTCAAGGCCTGGCTCGACGAGATCGACGCCACCTATGTGCTGATCCGGCCCGATTTCTACGTCGCGGTGACGGCCAACAGCCCGGAAACCCTGCAGGCGCGCTTTGCCAAGGTGATGGACGCGCTGCACCTGCAGGCCAGCCCGGCGATGGCGGCGGAGTGACCATGACCGCGCCGTTCACCTGCACCCTCAACCCCGCCCGGATCGTCTTTGGTCCGGGCAGCCGGTCCGGCGTCGCGGAGGAAATCCGCAAGGCCGGCGGCAGCAAGGCGCTGGTTCTGTCGACACCGTTCCAGAAGGCCGAGGCGCAGGCGCTGTCGGACGAGCTGGGCGCGCTGTCGGCCGGGGTCTTCCCCGAGGCTGCCATGCACACGCCGGTGGGCGTGACCGAGCAGGCGCTGGCCGCCTTCGTGGCGGCAGGGGCGGATTGCACGCTGGCGCTTGGTGGCGGCTCGACGGTGGGGCTCGGCAAGGCCATCGCGCTGCGCACCGATTGTCCGCAGGTGGTGATCGCCACCACCTACGCGGGCTCGGAGGTCACGCCGATCCTCGGTCAGACCGAAGACGGGGTGAAGACCACGCTGCGCGATGCCAGGGTGCTGCCCGACACGGTGATCTACGACCCCGAGCTGACGCTCGGCCTGCCGGTCGCCATGTCGGTGACCTCGGGGCTCAACGCCATGGCGCATGCGGTCGAGGGCGTCTACGCGCAGGATCGCAACCCCATTGCCTCGATGATGGCGGTCGAGGGGGTGCGGGCGCTGCGCGACGCGCTGCCGGGGATCGTTGCCGATCCCGGCAACACCGAGGCGCGGGGCACCGCCCTCTACGGCGCCTGGCTTTGCGGCACGGTGCTGGGATCGGTGGGCATGGCGCTGCATCACAAGCTTTGCCACACGCTCGGCGGCTCCTTCGATCTGCCCCATGCGGAAACCCACGCGATCCTGCTGCCGCACACCGCCGCTTACAATGCCGGTGCCGAGGGCATCGCCCCGCTGGCCGAGCTCTTCGGCGGCGACATCGGCGGCGGGCTCTGGGACTTTGCCAAGTCGCTCGGTGCACCGCTGAAACTGGCCGAGTTGGGCGTCAGCGAGGCCGATCTCGATCGCGCCGCCGACCTGGCGGTGAAGAACCCCTACTGGAACCCCAGACCGATCGAACACGGCGCCATCAGGGCGCTTCTGCAGCGCGCTTGGGAGGGCGCGCGGCCCGAATAGGACCGAACACGCATCAGGGAGGAGACATGATGCTCAATCGACGGAGACTTCTGCAATCCGGCGCGGCTCTGGCCGCGTCCTCGCTGGCCATGCCCGCCATCGCGCGCGGCGCCGCCATCAAGATCGGCTACGTGAGCCCGCAATCGGGCCCGCTCTCGGCGTTTTCCGAGGCCGACGCCTACATGATCGAGCAATTCGTCAAGACCGCTGCGGCGCAGGGGCTCGATGTCGAGGTGGTGGTCAAGGACAGCCAGTCCAACCCCAACCGCGCCGCCGAGGTCGCCCGCGAGCTCATCGTGCGCGACGAGGTCAACCTGATCTGCGTCGCCTCCACCCCCGAGACCACCAACCCGGTCTGCACCATCGCCGAGGCCGAAGAGATCCCGGTGATCTCGTCGGTGGCGCGGTGGCAGCCGTGGTTCATCGGCCAGCAGGGCAATCCCGGCGATCCCTCGACCTGGCAGGAATTCGACTACGTGCACCACTTCTTCTGGGGGCTCGAGGACAATGTCTCGGTGTTCCTCAACATGTGGGCGCAGGTCGAAAGCAACAAGGTGCTGGGCGCGCTCTGGCCAAACGATGGCGACGGCAACGCCTGGGCCTCGGATGTCGGCATGCCGCCGGCGGCGGCCGCGGCGGGCTACACGCTGGTCGATCCCGGTCGCTACCAGAACCTGACCGACGATTTCAGCGCCCAGATCAACGCCTTCAAGCAGGCCGATGCGCAGATCTTCACCGGCATCCCGATCCCGCCGGACTTCACCACCTTCTGGACCCAGGCACGCCAGCAGGGCTACACGCCGCGCATCGCCTCGATCGCCAAGGCGCTGCTGTTCCCCGAGAGCGTGCAGCAGCTGGGCGACCTCGGTCACAACCTCACCTGCGAGGTCTACTGGACCCCGGATTTCCCCTACAGCTCGTCGCTGACCGGGGAGAGCAACGCCGACCTGGCCGCCGGGTTCGAGGAGGCCGCGGGGCGTCAGTGGACCCAGCCGGTGGGCTTCACCCACGCGCTCTTCGAGGTCGCGGCGGATGCGCTCAAGCGGGCCGACGATCCCACCGACGGCGACGATCTGGCCGAGGCGATCGGGGCGACCAACCTCGACACGGTGGTCGGCAACATCGCCTGGGGCAAGGACAACCTGCCGCCCTTCGCGCAGAAGAACGTCGCCAAGACGCCGCTGGTCGGCGGCCAGTGGCGCCAGGATGGCGAGGGCGGTTTCGAGCTCGTCATCGTCGAGAACGGCAACGCGCCCGAGATCCCGCTTGGCGGGACTCTCGAGGCGCTGGCCTAAGGGCGGACGGCCCGGCGGCGTATGCCGCCGGGTCCCGCTGGCGAACGTCATGAGCATCCTGTCCCTGCAGAACGTGTCGAAGTCCTTTGGTGCCCTGACGGTCACCGACGATGTGAGCTTCGAGGTGGCGCCCGGCGAGGCGCTCGGCATCATCGGCCCCAACGGGGCCGGGAAATCCACCCTGTTCAACCTGATCACCGGCAACCTGCGTCCCGATACCGGGCGCATCGCCTTTGACGGGCGCGACGTGACCCGCACCCCGCCGATGGAGCGCGTCAAGCGCGGCATCGGGCGGTCGTTCCAGATCCCGCAGCCTTTCGGGCATCTCTCGGTCTACGAGAACTGCCTCGTCGCGGCGCAGTTCGGCGGCGGCCATCACGGCCACGCGGCGGGGACGTTCTGCATGGAGATCCTCGCCCGCACCGGGCTTGCGGAGGTGGCCGAGAAGCCCTCGGGCGGGCTCTCGCTCTTGCAGCGCAAGCGGCTCGAGCTGGCCCGCGCCATGGCGACCTCGCCGCGGCTGATCCTGCTCGACGAGATCGCCGGCGGGCTCACCGAGGCGGAATGCGGGGCGCTGATCGAGACCATCCGCGCGATCCATGCCGAGGGCCCCGCGATCATCTGGATCGAGCACGTGCTGCACGCGCTGAACTCGGTGGTCGAGCGGCTGATGGTGCTGAACTTCGGCAAGATGCTGATGATCGGCGAGCCGGGTGAGGTCATGGCCTCGCGCGAGGTGAAGGAAATCTATCTGGGGCTGGAAGTATGACCGAACCGCTGCTCTCGACCCACGGGCTGACCGCCCATTACGGGGATTTTCAGGCACTGTTCGGCGTCGATATCGAGCTGAACCGTGGCGAGACCGTCGCCATCATCGGCGCCAACGGCGCCGGCAAGACCACCCTGATGCGCGCCATCACCGGGCTGCTGAGACACGCGCCCGACGCCATCCGGCTCGACGGCACCCCCATCGGTGCGCTCAGCGCGCCGGAGGTGCTCGAGCGCGGCATCGCCATGGTGCCCGAGGGGCGCCGGCTGTTCCCGTCGCTCAGCGTCGAGGAGAACCTGCTGATCGGCGCCGATACGCGGCGCGGCAACGGCTACTGGACGCTCGAGCGGATCTACGACCTGATGCCGGTGCTGCGCGAGCGGCGCCATCACGGCGGCACCGCGCTTTCCGGTGGGCAGCAGCAGATGGTCGCCATCGGGCGGGCGCTGATGTCGAACCCGGAGGTGCTGCTTTGCGACGAGATCAGCCTCGGGCTCGCCCCGGTGGTGATCCGCGAGATCTATGACGCCTTTCCGCGCATCCGCGAAAGCGGCGCCTCGATCGTGGTGGTCGAGCAGGATATCGGCCAGGCGCTGCGCGTCGCGGACCGGGTCTATTGCATGATGGAGGGCCGGGTGACGCTGTCCGGCCCGCCGTCGGAACTGAGCCGCGAGGCCATCCACGACGCCTATTTCGGAGTACACGCATGATCTGGATCGACACCATCGTGCAGGGCATCCTGCTG
>NZ_JBYNAH010000331.1:0-3560 GCF_059781815.1 Salipiger sp.
TCGCGCATAGCAGCTCGGCGCTCTTCGTGCCGGGGGCCGAGATCGTGCTGAGGCTCGGCTATGACGGACAGCCTGCCGACGCGTTTCAGGGCATCCTCCTGGCCCAGACCATCCGCATGGATGGCGAGCGCGGATCGGCCCTGATCGTCACCTGCGGCGACATCGCGCAAAAGCTCGCGCGTCTCGCCGCCCCGGAACCGCATGAGGGCATCGCCGACGATGCCGTGATCACCGCGCTCCTTCGCGTCGCCGGGCTCGGGCAGGATATTGCCCCGATGCCCGGGAGGTCGGCCCGTGAGCTCTGGCAGGGCGACACCGCCTGGGAGGTGGTGCTGCGCGTCGCTGCGGCGAACGGGCTGGTGGTGTCGGTCGCGAACGGGACGGTCACCATGGCCGCGCCGAAGTTTGCGTCGCCGGGTCTGAGCGCGACCCTCGGGGAGGACATCATCGGCTTCGAGCTCACGATGGATGCCGCCACGCAAGACGCCGCGGTGGTCATCGAGGCCGACGATCCCGAAGGCCATGAACGGATCACCGCGCGGGGAGGGGAGCCTTCCGTCAACGAGCAGGGAGACCTGAGCGGCGAAGCGCTTGGCAAGGTTCTGGACGTGACCTGCCGCACCTCCAGCGGCTCCGCCATGCATCCCGACGCGTTACAGGCCTGGGCCGACGCGATCATGGCGCAAAGCCGCCTGTCCCGGTTCCGCGGCGAGATATGCCTGCCGGGCAATCTCGGACTGGTGGCAGGGGAGTTGCTCGAGCTCAACGGCCTCGGCGCGCGCTTCGACGGCAATGCCTACATTGGCTCGGTGCGCCACGTCCTCGCGGACGGCGCCTGGCAAAGCACGGTGACCGTGGGCGTGCCGGGGCGAGACTGAGGGGCACGTGATCGGGCGGGGGCGAGAGGATCTCGGAGATACGCCAGACCGCGCATGTGCGCTCAGCGTTTAACGCCGTGAGGATTTCTGGCGATCTAGGAAGTGGTGCCCGGGGGCGGAATCGAACCACCGACACGAGGATTTTCAATCCATACTGATTGATCGCGCTGAGCGTCGTCGCCCAGAAAGAAAACGGGCAGGGTGCTCGCGATGTGCACACCTGCCCGCAGTGGGATCCGACCGAAGAGATGAGTGACGGCTACGCCGCGAGAAGATCGTGCTCGAGCTTCGCGAACATCGAGACGTCCTCCTCGGCGTTCTCGAAGAGGTGCCCGTAGACGTCCATCGTCATGGTGATCGACGCGTGACCAAGTAGCGTCTGGATCTTCTTCGGGTTCCAGCCCTGCTCGATGAAGAGCGACGCAGCGGCGTGTCGCAGCGCATGCAGACCGAACTTCGGCTCACCGGCAGCGTCGACGATGGCGTTCGCGACGAGCATCGGCTTGAAGACGCGATTGTAGATGTTCGAGTAGTTCTGGATCTTGCCCGCGCCATTCGGGAATACAAGGTTTTGCACCGTCACGGGCACCGTTCTTTGCCATTGCGCGAGTGTTTCGCGCACGAGCGGCGCCATCGGGATGTCACGGTGGCCGGCGCGGCTCTTGGGCTTGCCGAGAACGCAGTGCTCGTCGGCGCGCTGGCGAACATGCACAAGGCCGCGGTCGAGATCGACATTGTCCCAGGTCAGTCCGCGCAATTCCGAGATCCGCATGCCGGTGAAGATCGCGGTGATGAACATGGCGCGGTGCGAAGCCGGCGCGTTCTCGACGATCAACCTGATCTCGTCTTTCGTCGGGATGACGCGCTCGTCGCTTTCGGAGCGGCGCCGGCGGCGCATCTTCACGTCGGTGGCGACGTTGTGCTCGATCCACTCCCGCTCGACGGCTTCGGACAGCACGGCGCGCAGGCTGATCATGACCTTGCGCACGAGTGCTTGCGAGATGCCGTCATCGAGCAGCTCGTGCATGAAGTCGCGCACCTGACCTCGGGAAAGGTCAGCGAGGGCGAGAGGGCCGATCTTCGGCTCGATGTGAACGCGGGCGTGGCTGCGGTAGGCCTTCAGGGTCGATCGCTCGAGCTGATTGCGTTCGCAGGTCTTGAGCCAGCTCTCGCAGGCGTCGGTCACGGTCTTCGTCATCGGGTTGGGCATCTTGGCCTCTTCTTTGTTGCTGATGACTACATTATACTCTGCGTGGACGCGTCCGTCGGGCGCAAAACCAAGGTGGCTCCAGAAATATTTCATATTTACAAGGCCTTGCCTTGCGTCTTGAGCGGCTGATACGCCGCGAAGGCGGGGCAACCTAGTATAGTTGTTGAACGTAAGTTATACAGGAAATCGCTGTTTTCGACCTTATACGCCGCACATCTCGCGACGTCGAAGAAACCGCGTCGCTTTCCGAATGGGGTATTAAATTACCTCATTTGATCTGGTGACGTTCGAACGTGGCAGGGAGCAATCGCAGGCCCGTGAGGAGTGCGCAGTTGGCGAATTCTGTAGAGCAGGGCTCCGGCAAGCGACATGCGCGCCCGAAGCTCAGGTCGAGCCCCGATGCTAGCGAGAGCCGGGGGCGGGCAAGCCGCAATGGCCTCGGGAGCGCGCGGGTGACACTATGGCGAACTGACAGCGTGTCTCTCTCCCTGAAGAGATACGGCGAGGTCGAGGAGTAGCGCCAGGACCACCAGAAACGCGCCTGATGCATACCTCGCGAAAATCTGCAGCAAGAAGTGCGGATAAGAGAAGCCGCGCACCTACGAGCGATTCTGAGAGTTGCAGGGCCCAGTCGACATACGGGCGTCGGCAACGCGGGAGCATCCGGCTTCCTTGATCGAGGCATCATCCTCGGCGAGCCGTCTCAGCCTAGACGCGTTGCCTGAAGCGTGCGAGCAAGGTGATGCAGAGGGGGAAGCTGTGAGGGGAGCGGGCTGATGGAAGAAGACGAGCCGAATGTCGTGATGTCAGGGAGGTGCCAGACCGTTATGGTGAACAGCTATCCCTTCTCTATCGAGATCTACCGGCTCGAGACAGAGAGCTTGTGGACGCTCGAGGTCGTCGATTGCGACGGGACGAGCCACGTCTGGGACGATCAGTTCCGCTCCGACAAGGACGCACGCACCGCGGCGCTTGAGGCCATCAGGAGCGAAGGCGCCATCGCGTTCATGCGCGGCAGCAATGTCATCCCACTCTTGCGGGACTGATCGGGGTAGGTGGCAAAGGTCCGGGGTGGCTGCTCGAGCTACAAGGATTGGGATGTATGGCGGCGGCCGACACATTGCTTGCGCCACGGCCGCGGCGACGCCTTGTATGCGCTGCGCGACGTCACGAGACCGACGCGCTTGCAACTTTTTGTCTCGGATCCTCCGCGCCCGACGCGGCGCGGCTGTCAACTGCGATCTCAACCTCGACCTTGCAGGCATGGCGCGGACGGGTTTGGCGCAGGCCGTGACCAAGCGCCGCTGTCAGTCAGTCCTTATTGACTGGTTATTTCCCCTCCCGTGCTCCCGCCTCCATCACCCAAGTGAACCCCTCTTGCCCCCAGTGTTTCGGCATCCCTACCCGTTCAATCGCTCCCTTCCGACCGAGATTGGTCATCCATGCGCGGGTGCGATCCAGCTCTTCCATGC
>NZ_JBYNAH010000332.1:0-3559 GCF_059781815.1 Salipiger sp.
TGATCGGCGCCGGTATCCCGATGCTCGAGTCGCTCGAGATCCTGCGCGAGCAGGGGAGAGGAGAGCGCCGTGGTGGCGGTAAGTGCGAGGAGAAGGTTCTTCATTCGTCCGTTCCGTCCCTTGGTGGTGCCCGGTGTAACGCCCGGGCGAGAAAACAAAAAAGCCGCCGACTGATCGCGACACTGGAGGTGGTCGCGGCAGTCGAGCGGCTTTGCTCGGATATCCCAAACTTTGGGAGAATTTCGGGAGGCCGGCGCCATTGCAGGCCTCGTGGAGCGTCTATGCCAGCGACTCGTCTGCGCGATCAATTAAAAATTCGCCGCAAGCGCATGTTTAACCGGGCGGTCAATTTCGCGATGCTGCATTTGCACAAAAAAGTCGCGTCAGTGCTTCGACGGCTCGAAAATGCGGCCATCGAAAAACGAATCCGGCCCGAGGAAGAGCCGCCCCGACACCGAGGCGACGGCGGTCTCTTCGGCCAGCGCGCCCTCCATCTTCGAGGAAGCCCCCGGCAGCTCGGCCCGGGTCGGCTCCAGCGCCTCGCGGAAGAGATCGCTGCGGAACACGGCGCGGGCGGCGCGTGCGGCGGTGGGCCGGTCGAGCCCGGTCCGCGCGGCAAGCTGCATCCCGATCCACTCCGCCTGACTGCGCCAGGGGAAGGTGGCCGCGCCATGGTGGAACTCGACGAAGCGCGGGACATGGCGTTCTTCGCCCTGGCCAGAGATCACCAGCCGGCCGTTCAGCGCCCGGTCGAGGATCTCGGACGGCAGGTCGAGATATTGCTTCCGGCTCAGCAGCTCGGCGGCAAGCGTCGGCGAGCCGGGCTCGGCCAGCCAGCGCCCGGCGCGCCAGACCGCGCGGATCAGACGGCCCAGGAGGTCGGGCTCGGCGCTGGCCCAGTCGCTGCGCACCGCCAGCACCTTCTCGGGGGAGAAACTCCAGATCGCGCTGCCCGGCAGCAAGAGCGTGCCGACGCCGTTCTCGACCGCGATCGAGCCCCAGGGCTCGCCGACGCAGAAGGCGTCGATCTCGCCCGCCTGCATGGCATCGGCCATCAGCGAGGGCGGCACGGTGCGGATGTCGACGCTCTGCGGCGCCGGCAACCCCAGCGCCGAGAGCCAGTAATAAAGCAACTCCGCATGCATCGAGAACGGGAAGGGCACGCCAAGCCGCAAGGGCTGGTCCGCCACCGCGATCAGCGCCTCGCCTGCGGCGCGGGCGTCGTTGAAGGCGAAGTCATGGCCATGGGCGCGCAGCTTCTCGGCCAGCATCTGGCTGACGCCGATGACATTGCCGTTCACGCCCAGCACCGAGACCGCCGAAAGCGGCGTGCCGGTGCCGCCAAGCCCCAGCGCCGAGGCCACCGGGACCGGCGAGAGCATATGCGCGGCCTCGACCCGGCCAAAGCTCAGCATGTCGCGCACCGAGGACCACGAGGGCGCCCGGCGCAGATCGAGCGCGATGCTCTCCTCGGCGGCAAAGCCCATCTCATGCGCCACGATCAGCGGCGCGGCATCGATCAGGGGCAGAAAGCCCACGGACAGGGTCGCTGCGATCATCCCAGCAGCCCCGCTGCCGTGACCAGCGCCGCGGCGACCTCGGCCACGCGCTTGCCCTGATCCATCGCGGTCTTGCGCAGCAGCGCATAGGCCTCGTCCTCGTCGACGCCGCGGGCCTTCATCAGCATGCCCTTGGCGCGGTCGATCATCTTGCGTTCCTCGAGCGCGCGCTTGGTCTCGGCCAGCTCGGTACGCATGCGCTGGAACATGCGGAAGCGCGCGATGGCGGCATCCATGATCGGCTTGACGCGTTGCGGCTTCATGCCGTCGACCACGTAGGCCGAGACGCCCGCCTCGATGGCGGTGTCGGTCAGCCCCTCGCCGTCGCGGTCGACGAACATCGCCACGGGGCGGTCGAGCGGGCCGGAGGCCAGCGCCAGCTCTTCGAGCGTGTCGCGCGACGGGCTTTCCACGTCGATCAGCACCACGTCCGGGCTCAGCGCCTGGATCTTGCGGGCGAGGCCTGTGGGCTCGGAGATGACGTGAATGTCGTAGCTGCCCGCGTCGCGCAGGCTGTCAACGATCAGAAGGGCGCGGTCGCGGTCGGGTTCGACGACGACGATGGAGAGAGAGGCACTCATGGGCTCAGACACAGCAGCGTTGGAGCGGGAAGTAAAGCTGGCCTTTGGTGCGGGTGCCGATCAAATTGGCGCTTTGCCCGTTTTCTGGGCGGCTTTGACCTGCACATGCCCTGTGCAACGGCGCGGCTTTCTGTCGGTGCCGCGAGGGCTATGTTGCAGCGCAAGGACGGCGCGCGGACAGCGAAGCAGACAGGACTAAGATATGGAACTCGGACTTTACACGTTTGGCGATATCGGCACCAACCCGGTGACCGGCGAAAAGGTCGATGCGCGCAAGCGCCTCAACGACCTGATCGAAGAGATCCGCCTTGCCGACGAGGTCGGGCTCGACATCTTCGGCCTCGGCGAGCACCACCGTCCGAACTATGCGATCTCCTCGCCTGCCACGGTGCTGGCCGCCGCCGCCTCGGTGACGAAGAATATCCGCCTGAGCTCGGCGGTGTCGGTGCTGAGCTCGGATGATCCGATCCGGGTGTTCCAGCAATTCGCCACGCTCGACAACCTCTCTGGCGGGCGCGCCGAGCTTATGGTGGGGCGCGGCAGCTTCATCGAGAGCTTCCCGCTCTTCGGCTATGACCTCGACGATTACGGAGACCTCTTCGAGGAAAAGCTCGCCATGTTGCTGGCGATCAACGAGCGCGAAAAGCTGAACTGGCGGGGCACCAAGCACACGCCCAAGGTCTCGGGCCTCGGCGTCTATCCACGCCCGGTCGACGACAAGCTGCCGATCTGGATCGCCGCGGGCGGCACGCCGCAAAGCATGGTGCGCGCCGGCGCGCTGGGCACGCCGCTGGCGCTGGCGATCATCGGCGGCGAGCCGCGCCGCTTCGCGCCGCTGGCCGATCTTTACCGCCGCGCCGCCGAGCAGTCGGGCAATGCCGACAAGGCGCGCGTTTCGCTCAATGTGCACGGCTTCGTGGGCGAGGACGGCAAGGCCGCGGCCGACCTGTTCTACCCGGCGCAGAAGTCGGTGATGGACCAGCTTGGCCGCGAGCGCGGCTGGGGCCCGCAGAGCCGGGCGCAATACGATGCCTCCTGCGGCCCGGAAGGGGCGATGTTCGTGGGCTCGCCCAATCAGGTCGCCGACAAGATCCTCGGCCTGCGTGAGGATCTCGGCTTTGACCGGGTCACCATCCAGATGGCGATCGGGGTGATCGAGCATGCCGAGATGCTGAAGGCGATCGAGGTGCTCGGCACCAAGGTGGCGCCGCTGCTGCGGCAGGGCTGACCGCCGCCGGGGCGGGAGGCGCGCCGCTCAGAGCGCCGCCGCAATCTTCTCCGCTCCCAGAGCGCCGATGAGGATGGAGGGCGCATTGGTGTTGCCGCCGACGATGCGCGGCATCACCGAGGCATCCGCCACCGACAGCCCCGCCACACCGTGCACGCCCATGGTCTCGGGATCGACCACCGAGAGCGCGT
>NZ_JBYNAH010000333.1:0-3530 GCF_059781815.1 Salipiger sp.
ACCATGACCGCGGGCTCCGCCAGCGTCTCGCGCGACAGCCCGCCGGCCTTCAACAATATCCTCGCCTGGAAGGACGAGGTCGTCGGCTGGATGCGCGAGCTCACCGACGAGTGCCACGATCATGGCTGCGCGGTGATGATCCAGCTCACCCATCTTGGCCGCCGCACCCGCTGGGACAAAGGGGACTGGCTGCCCTCGCTCTCCGCCGGGCACGAGCGCGAGGTGGCGCACCGGGCCTTTCCGAAAAAGGTCGAGGATTGGGACATCGCCCGCCTGATCGAGGATTACGCCGACGCCGCCGAGCGCATGCAGGCGGCGGGGCTCGACGGCATCGAGATCGAATCCTACGGCCACCTGATGGACCAGTTCTGGACTCCGCTGGTCAACGAACTCGACGATCCCTGGGGCGGCACGCTGGAGAACCGGATGCGCTTTGCCATGGAGGTGCTGGGCGCGATCCGCAAGCGGGTGGGCGAGGAGTTCATCGTGGGCATCCGCTACTCGGCGGATGAATGCGCCAAGGGCGGGATCACGCGAGAGGAGGGCTTCGAGATCACCCGCAGGCTCAAGGCCAGCGGACTGGTGGATTTCCTCAACGTCATCCGGGGGCGCATCGACACCGACGCGGCGCTGACCGACGTGATCCCGGTGCAGGGCATGCGCAGCGCGCCGCATCTCGACTTCGCCGGCGAGATCCGCGCCGAGACGGCGCTGCCCACCTTCCACGCCGCCAAGATCCAGGACGTCGCCACCGCGCGCCACGCCATCGCCAGCGGCAAGCTCGACATGGTGGGCATGACCCGCGCCCACATGGCCGATCCGCATATCGTCGCCAAGATCCTGCGCGGCGAAGAAGACCGCATCCGACCCTGTGTCGGCGCCAATTACTGCCTCGATCGCATCTACATGGGCGGCGGCGCGCTCTGCCTGCACAACCCCTCGACGGGGCGTGAGCTCGAGATGCCGCACGAGATCGCGGCTGCTGCGACGCGCCGAAAGGTGGTGATCGTGGGGGCAGGGCCGGCGGGGCTCGAGGCGGCGCGGGTGGCGGCGCTGCGCGGCCACGAGGTGGTGGTGCACGAGGCCGCGAGCGATCCCGGCGGGCAGGTGCGGCTGACGGCGCGCACGCCACGGCGGGCCGAGATGATGTCGCTCATCGACTGGCGCTATGCCGAATGCGCGCGCCTGGGCGTGCGATTCCGCTTCAACAGCTTCGCCGAGGCCGAGACGGTGTTCGAGGAGGCGCCGGACGTGGCGATCATCGCCACCGGAGGTCTGCCCCACGCGGAGGGGCTTGAGAGCGGCGACGGGCTGGTGGTGTCGGCCTGGGATATCCTCTCGGGCGATGCGCAGCCCGGCAGCAACGTGCTGATCTGGGACGATGCCGGCGACTTCGCGGCGTTGCAGGCGGCCGAGCTGATCTCTGACACGGGCGCCTCGGTGGAGATCGTCACCCGCGACCGCACCATCGCGAGCGAGGTCATGTCGATGTCGTTGACGCCCGCGATGCGGGCGCTGCAGGGGCGCGACGTGCGCTTCACCGTGACGTGGAAGCTCGACGCCGTGCGGCGGGAGGGCAATGAGCTTGTCGCGACGCTGGGCAGCGATTTCAGCGCGGCCACGGCGGAGCGGCGTGTCGATCAGGTGGTGGTCAATCGCGGCACGCGGCCGCTCGACGATCTCTATTTCGACCTGCGCCCCGGTTCGGTGAACCTGGGTGAGGTGGATTACGAGGCGCTGATCGCACTGCGTCCGCAGGAGATCCGCCGCAACCCCGAGGGCGGCTTCCAGCTGTTCCGCATCGGAGATGCGGTTTCGGCCCGCAACACCCACGCGGCGATCTACGACGCGCTGCGGCTCCTGCGCACGGTCTGAGCCGGGGCGAAAGCCTCAGACTGCGCGCAGCTCCTGCTCGCGCTTGAAGACGAACGGGTCGCCCGAGGCCGTTTCGCGGCGCTCGACCACGCGGTTGCGGCCACCGTTCTTGGCGGCATAGAGCGCTGCGTCGGCGCGGGCGATCACCGCATCGCGTGGATCGCCTGCGCCGCCGAGCGCGAGGCCGATCGAGGCGGTCACCGGCCGGTCCGCGACCCGCACCGTGTCGGCGATGGCGGCGCGCAGACGCTCTCCTGTCTGCCAGGCGGCCTCGGCCCCTGCGCCGGGGAGCCAGAGCACGAATTCCTCTCCGCCGAATCGCGCCACCACGTCATCGCGCCGCAGCTCGGCAGAGATGACTTTGGCCGCCTGACACAGCACAGCGTCGCCGATGGCGTGGCCATAGGTGTCGTTCACCTTTTTGAAATGATCGAGGTCCAGAAACAGGATGGCGCCGGGCGCGTGCCCCGCCACATGCGCGTCGAATCCGCGCCGGTTCGGAAGCCCGGTCAGCGGATCGGTCTGCGCCGCGGTCTGCGCCTGTTGCTGTCGGCGCAGCACGCTATCGGCCATGAGATTCGTGAGGCGCATCAGCGCGCCGACCTCGTCGCGATGGCCGTCGGGCAGGGCCGGGGCCGAATCCCCGCGTTCAAGCGATTCGATGGCGCCGTTCATCCGGCGCACCGGCGCAAGCAGCGCCCAGAGCCCGGCCAGCGTGCCGCCGCAGCCGGTCAGCGTCGCGGCGAGCAGCAGGCCCAGTACGTCGAGATGCGCCCCGATGCCGCCGGTCTGGATCAGCGCATAGAGCACCACGGCGATCAGCGGCACATGCGTGCCGACGAAGGCCACGGCAAACACCTTGATCGGAAAGCTGCTCGGGAAAGCCCGGTCCAGCAACGCATAGAAAGACATCGCACCCACTCACGTCCAGAACCCCCGGGGAGGGAGGATGACGCTGCAGTGTAAACGAATGGTTAAGAGGCGCGCGAGCGCAGGGCGCCTGCAGGGCTGCTTTCCAAGCTATTGATTTGATTTGGAAAGAGTGGTGCTGCTGGAGAGAATTGAACTCTCGACCTCTCCCTTACCAAGGGAGTGCTCTACCTCTGAGCTACAGCAGCGCCGGTGCGCCTTGGTGGCGTGGCGGCGTCTCTAAAGGCAATTTCAGACGGGCGCAAGCGCAATCTGGACGCTTTTTTGCCCCTGCTTTAAAGAAGTGTCATGGAGCGCAAGACAGGCAGCACTAAAACCAAGGCAGAAGAGCGTGATGCGCGGCTGAAAGCGGCGCTGAAGGCGAATCTCGCCCGGCGAAAACAGCAGGCCAAGGCCCGCAGCGCGGACAGCACCGCGCGCGACCAGAGCAGTGAAAAGGACACGTAGGACATGGATTCGATCATCGTCACAGGGAACGGGCCGCTGTCCGGCCAGATCCCCATCGCGGGCGCGAAGAATGCCTGTCTCACGCTGATGCCGGCGACGCTGCTCTCGGACGAGCCGCTCACGCTGACCAACGCGCCGCGCCTGTCGGACATCCGCACCATGACGACGCTGCTGCAGTCGCTGGGCGCCGAGGTGCAGTCGCTGAACGAGGGGCAGGTGCTGGCGCTGTCGAGCCACGCGCTGACCTCGACCCGCGCGGAATATGACATCGTGCGCAA
>NZ_JBYNAH010000038.1:0-27677 GCF_059781815.1 Salipiger sp.
GGGCCCCCCCCCCGCGGCCAAATGCACCCCCGGCGCCCCCGGACTGGGCCCCTCCGCCAGATCCGTCTCAGACCTGCTCGATGCGCAGCGCCACCGGAGCGCCCTGCACCACGCCGGTGGCCGGGATCGCATCCAGCGCCGCATCGAGCGCCGCGCGGGTGGTCTTGTGGGTCACGATCAGCACTGGGGCGGCATTGTCGATATGATCATACTGGCGCATCCGGTGGATCGAGACCCCGGCCTCGCCCAGCGCCGAGGCCACCTTGGCCAGCGCGCCCGGCTTGTCGGCGAGGTTCATGCGCAGATAATACGGCGCCGGCGTCGCGGCCTTGGCCGGCGTCGCCTTCACCAGCTTGCTCGCCGGCGCGCCGAAGGTCGTCACCCGGGTGCCGCGCGCGATGTCGACCACGTCGCCCATCACCGCGCTCGCCGTCGGGCCCTCGCCCGCGCCGGCGCCACGCATCACGATCTGCCCCACCTGGTCGCCCTCGATCACCACCATGTTGGTGCCACCCTCGAGTTGCCCCAGCGGAGACGACGCCGGCACCAGGCAGGGCGACATCGACTGCTCGAGCCCACGCCCGGTCATCCGGCACACGCCCAGCAGCTTGATCTTGTAGCCCATATCCGCGGCCTGACGGATATCGTCGATGCTGACGCGTCCGATGCCCTCGAGCTCCACCGCGTCGAAGGCGACCTGCGTGCCATAGGCGATGGACGACAGCAGCGACAGCTTGTGACCTGCGTCGATGCCGCCCACGTCGAGCTCCGGATCGGCCTCGAGATAGCCGAGACCATCGGCCTCGGCAAAGGCCTCCTCATAGCTCAGCCCGGCGCTTTCCATCCGCGTCAGGATGTAGTTGCAGGTGCCGTTCATCACGCCCATCACCCGGGTGATGTCATTGGCGGCAAGCCCCTCGGTCAGCGCCTTGATGACCGGGATGCCGCCCGCCACCGCCGCCTCGAAGCGCAGCACGCAGCCGTTCTCCTCGGCCAGCTGCGCCAGCGCCTGACCATGATGGGCCAAGAGCGCCTTGTTGGCGGTGACCACGTCCTTGCCGGCCTTCAGCGCCGCCTCGACCGCCGCCTTGGCGGGGCCGTCCGAGCCGCCGACCAGCTCGACGAAGACATCGACATCATCGCGCGTGGCGAGCGTCACGGGATCGTCTTCCCAGCCGTAATCGCCCAGCGGCACGCCGCGATCCTTCTCGCGGTTGCGGGCCGAGACCGCCGAGATCGCGATGCCGCGCCCGGTGCGCGCCTGCAGCAAAACGGATTTCTGGCGGACGATCTTGACCACGCCGGCACCCACGGTGCCCAGGCCCGCGATTCCGAGACGGAGGGGGTCAGACATGGGAGCGTTCCTTCTTGCTGTTGACGCCTTGAAAACGGTGTTCGGCCCGCATTATCGCCAAGCTCGCGCCGGTGCAACGGCACGCTGACGGGATTCGCGCCCGCCGCAGTGAAACGGATGCGCAAGCGGGCCAGACGCTCAGCCAGAGACCGCCAGCCGCACCGCCTCGCGCTCGGCCACGCCTTCGTCATGTCCGTCGGTGAAGGCCGCCACCGTCACCGGGCGCGGCAGGTCGGGGAAGTGATAAACCGCGTTGACGCAAAACGGACCCGCGCCGGAATGCCCGATGGCGCCCCCCGCCGCCCCGACCGCCCCGCTCATCAGCCCCGTCGCATAGCCATGCTCGGTCCACGGACGCCCCGGCAACGCGCCGCCCAGCCGCAGCGTCTCGCGCATCCTTGTGAGGCTTACGGGCGACAGCAATTCCCCCGCAAACAGCCCCTGCATCATCCGCGCCGCGTCGGATGCGGTGCCGATCAGGCAGCCGTGATAGACCCAGCCCGGATGGTAGCGCCGCGCCGCGGGCCAGGCGGTCCGCGCAAACTCCTCCCGGGTCTCGGCCAGCACCACGCTGCGAAGCCCCAGCGGCCGCGCGATGTGCGCCTGCAGCAGATCCCCAAGCCCCTGCCCGGCCACCGCCTCGATGCGCTCCCGCGCCAGCAGGTAGCCGACATTGGAATAGCGCCAGCCCTGCCCCGGCGCGAAGGGCCGTCCCTGCGCCAGCGCCGCCTCGAGAAGCGCGTCGCGCGACCAGGGCTCTTCATCCGCCCGCACCGCCGCGTGATAGGCCGGCAGGCTGCCGTAATCCGGCAGGCCGGCGCGGTGGGTCAGAATCTGGTGCAGGGTGAGGGCCTCGCCGGGCAGCGGCGCGTCGAGATCCAGCGCCCCGGCCTCCGCCAGCCGCAGCGCAGAGATCGCAATCGCGGTCTTGGTGACGCTCCACCACGGGAACAGCAGCTCGGGATCGCCGACCGTCTCGCAGGGCCCCCCCTCGGCAAGACGGCAGGCATGCAGGGGCTGGGCGGCACTCACCTGCGCGCCCTAGTAGGGCCAGTCGACGCCGCCATCCATCCGCGCCTTGTCGCGATCCGAGACCACCGGCCCCTGAAGCCGCGCCGCGCGCGCGCGCAGCCCCGCGACGCGGCCCTCGATACCCTCGCGCATTTCCGGCGTGGCGCGCGGCAGCGGCGCGCCTGTCAGGCTCTCGAGCGGCAACAGCGCCGGGAACGGCTGCGACGCCACGCCCGGGGTGCGGGCGGCATCGAGCTCGGGAAAGGTGGCGCAGCCCAGCAGGACGAGGGGCAGCAGAAGAGGCGAGAGGCGCATGGGCGGATCCGTCTGGTCTGTCACCCTCTTGCCGCACCAGGGCGCGCGGGGCAAGCACCAGACCTTGTTCTGAACGTCTGTTCAGTTAATCTGGGCGGCATGGCGCGCACGCAAGGATCCCATTCCGACATCACCGGCCCGAAGGTCCGCGAGACCGCGCTGCGGCTGTTCGCCCAGCACGGCTATGCCGCCGTGTCGATGCGCCAGATCGCCCGCGAGGTCGGCGTGCAGGTCGGCGCGCTCTACAATTACACCCCCGACAAGCAGGCGCTGCTGTTCTCGCTGCTCAAGGGCCATATGGACGAGCTGCTTGCGACCTGGGAGGCAGAACCCCGCCCCGAGGGCCCGCGCGACCGGCTCGAGGCCTTCGTCCGCTTCCACATCCGCTTCAATCTCGACCGGCCCGAGGCGATCTTCATCTCCTACATGGAGCTGCGCAATCTCGCCCCGGAGAATTTTGCGGTGATCGAGGCGCAGCGGAAGGTCTACGAGGGCGCGCTGGAAGCCATCCTGCGCGACGGACAGGCGGCGGGCGCCTTCTCGGTGCCCGACACAAGGCTGGCCTCCTACGCGCTCATCGCCATGCTCACCGGGGTGAACACGTGGTATCGCGCCGGCGGGCGGCTTTCCATCGAGGAGGTGGCCGACATCTACTGGGACATGGTGCGCAAGTCGGTCTCGGCGGGCTGAGCCCCGCCGCACCGGTTGCAGGCCCTCAGCGCGTCGCCTGGATCGATTCGAGATATTCCAGCAGCGCCACCATCTTGCGCGGCGTCGGCGTCAGCACCCCGTCGCCGGTGTCGAGCGGCACCAGATCGCCCTTCAGCAACTCGCCGAATTCCGGCATCGCCGGCCCGTCGAGATCCGAGCGCGCGTAGCCGTCGATCATCGACAGCACCTTGGCGCGGGGGAATTCATCACCGTGTCGCAGCGCAATCAGCGTCAGGTTCTTCGGGGCCACGGTCATGGCGCGGGCCATCTCGCCGTCGCCCTTGCCCTCGGGGCCGTGGCAGACCGAGCAATACTCCATGTAGAGCCCGCGCCCGTCCGCCGCCTGCGGCATCTCGTCGGGCGTGCAGGCCGCGATTGCCAGCCCTGCCGCCAGCCATGTTCCGATCAGCACCCGTGTCATGCCCGATGCCCTCCCCTGTTTGTCTTTTCTTCTGTCTCGCCTGACACGCTCATCAGATCAAGTCAAAGACACTGCCCTTTTACGGATGACAGCCCTGCCGCGCCGCCGCATGGTGCCGCAAGATCGCTGTCCGTGCCCAGAGGAGACCTCATGCCCATTCACGCGCTCACCATGCTCGCCGCCGGCATCGGCATCCCCGTCCTCGCCGCGCTGAACGCGCGGCTGGGCGGATATATCGGCTCGCCTGCGGCGGCGGCGTTCATCCTGTTCATCGTGGCGCTCTCGGCAGCGACGGTGGTGATGTTCGTCACCGATCCGCGCCCGGTGGCGCGCGCCGTCGACGCCCCGAAGCACCTCTTCCTCGCAGGCTTCTTCGTGGCCTTCTACGTGCTGAGCATCACCTATGTCGCGCCGAGCTTCGGCGTCGGGCGCGCGATCTTCTTCGTGCTGATCGGCCAGCTCATCAGCGCCGCCGTGGTCGACCATTTCGGCCTGTTCGGCGCCCGCGAAGTGCCGCTCTCGGCGTCGCGCGCCGGCGGCATCGCCCTGATGGGGCTCGGGGTCTGGCTGGCCCAGCGCGGCTAGGATCAGCGGCGGGGCTCAGCCCTCGACCAGACGCCCCTCCTCGAGCCGCACCCGGCGGTCCATGCGGGCGGCAAGCTCGAGATTGTGCGTCGCGATCAGCGCCGAGAGCCCGGTCTCGCGCACCAGCCGCACCAGCGCGCCGAACACCGTGTCCGAGGTGGTGGGATCGAGGTTGCCGGTGGGCTCGTCCGCCAGCAGCAGCTTCGGCCCGTTGGCCATCGCCCGGCAGAACGCCACCCGCTGCTGCTCGCCGCCCGACATCGCGGCGGGGCGATGCCCCGCGCGCGCGCCGATGCCGACGCTTTCCAGAAGCTCCTGCGCCCGCGTCTCGGCCTCGGCCTTGGCGACGCCGTTGGCGAGCTGCGGCAGCACGATGTTCTCGGCCGCGGTGAACTCGGGCAGCAGGTGGTGGAACTGGTAGACGAAGCCCACCTCCTGCCGGCGCAGGATGGTGCGGCGGCGGTCCGAGGCGCCGGTCACCGTCTCGCCGGCGATCGACACGTCGCCACGGTCCGCGGTGTCGAGCAGCCCCGCGATGTGCAAGAGCGTCGACTTGCCGGCGCCCGAGGGCGCCACCAGCGCCACCACCTCGCCGCGCGCGACCGAAAGGTCTGCGCCGCGCAGCACCGCGATCTCGTTCGGCTGGCCGGCATTGTAGCGTTTCTCGATATCCTGAAGGTGAAGGACCGGATCACTCATAGCGCAGGGCCTCCACCGGGTTCATGCGGGCCGCCCGGCGGGCGGGGAAGATCGTGACGACGAAGGACAGGCCGAGCGACAGCGCCATCGCGCTGAGCACGTCGCCCATCTGCAGCTTGGCGGGCAGCGCGTAGATGCCGCGCACCGCCGGGTCCCAGACCCCGCCGCCGGCGACGTAGTTCACGAAGGAGAAGATCGGGTCGATATAGATCGCGAAGAGGCAGCCGAGCACCACCCCCATCAGCGTGCCGATCACCCCGGTGAAGGCGCCGCAGATGAAGAACACCCGCAGCACCGCGCCCTCGGTCAGCCCCATGGTGCGCAGGATGCCGATGTCGCGGCCCTTGTTCTTCACCAGCATGATGAGGCCCGAGACGATATTCATCGTCGCGATCAGCACCAGCACCGAGAGGATCACGAACATCACGTTGTCCTCGACCTCGAGCGCGCGCAGGAAAGCACCCGACGCATCCTGCCAGGTCCAGATCAGCGCGCCCTCGCCCGCCGCCTGCAGCACGGGCAGCGCAAGCCGCTCGACCCGCTCGGGATCGTCGATCATCACCTCGAGCTCGTCGGCCACGCCCTCGCGGTTGAAATAGAGCTGCGCCTCCTCGAACGGCATGTAGACCCGCGTGCGGTCGATGTCGTAGCGCCCGGCGGTGAAGATGTAGACCACATCATAGAGCTTGACCCGCGGGCTGACGCCGAAGGCCGTCTTCACGCCATCGGGCGAGATCAGCTTGAGCTGGTCGCCGACGCTGAGGCCCAGCTCGCGCGCCACGCCCGAACCGATGGCGATGCCCTGCCCGAAGCTGTCGATATCGCCCTGCCCGGTCTCTGGATCGGCAATGCGCGGGATGCCCTTGAGGTCGTCCTCGGCGATGCCGAACACCTCGACCCCGGCATTGCGGCCACCGGCGGTGCCCATGACCTGCCCCTTGACCAGCGGCGCGACCCGGATCACGCCGGGCACCTCCGCCACGCGCTCGGCGCGCTCGGCGTAATCGTCGAAGGTACGCACCGGGCGGTCGTACTCGTCGAGCCGCTGGCTGGCATAGACCGTGACATGGGCGTTGGAGCCGAGGATGGTGTCGACGAACTCGGCCCGGAAGCCCGAGCGCACGGCCAGCGTGGCGATCAGGGCAAAGACCGCGAGGGTGATGCCGACGAGGCTGATCCAGGTCATCACGCTGACCCCGCCCTCGGCGCGGCGGGCGCGCAGGTAGCGCCAGGCGATCATCCATTCGAACGGGGCGAAGGGGGCTGGGGTGGTTGCCATAGTCTCTTTCTGTGCCGAAGGTGGCCTGGGCTGGGCCCGGCTGCTCGGGGCGGAAAGTGGCCTTTTGCCGGAACGGGGTCAAGCGCGCCTGCGTTGGCCCCGAAACAGGAGGGAGCACGGCGCATGAAACTTCTCGTGATCGGAGCCAGCCGCGGCATCGGCGCCGCGACGGTGGAAACCGCGCTCGCGCAGGGCCACACGGTGCGGGCGCTGGCCCGCAGCGCCGGCGAGATGGAGCTGCAGCCCGGGCTCGAGCCGGTGCCCGGAGACGCCACCGACCCGGCCTGCCTTGCCGAGGCGGTCGAGGGGGTGGACGCGGTGGCCATGACGCTGGGCCTGCCGCGCAACGGCTCGATCATCTGGACCCGAACCAAGCTGTTCTCCGAGGCCACCGCCGCCCTGCTGCCGGCGATGGAAAAGACCGGGGTGCGCCGGCTGATCGCCGTCACCGGCATCGGCACCGGCGACTCGCGCTCGGCGCTGTCGTGGACCGAGCGCATGACGCACACGGCGCTCCTGGGCCGCGCCTATGCCGACAAGGACATTCAGGAAGAGATGATCCGCAACTCCGGCCTCGACTGGACGCTGGTGCGCCCGACCATCCTGACCAATGGCGGCGTCGGGCATTACAAGGTGCTGGTCGAGCCGGAGGAGTGGCGCATGGGCTTGGTCAGCCGCCGCGCGGTGGCCGATTTCGTTGTCCGCGCCGCCGGAGATGAGACCATGATCGGCAAGGCGCCGGTGCTGGTGCGATAGCTCTGGCGCCCTGCCGCCACGAGGCGCAGACTGCGCCCATGGCAAGCTGGCACCGACTCACCGAAGCGCAAATCCGCAAGGCGGAGGCCGAAGGCAAGCTCTCGGGCCTTGCCGGAGAGGGTCAGCGCCTTCCCGACCGCCCCGGCGACGCGCTGATCGATGCCGGCGACGCCGCCGGCTACCGCATCATGGCTGAGGCCGGCGCCCTGCCCGAGGAGATCCGCCTCAAGGCGCAGCTCGACGCTGCCCGCGCCGACTGGCAGGCCGCCACCAGCGAGGCCGACAAGCGCCGCCACATGGGCCGGATCGCCGATCTGCAGATGCGCTACGAGATCGCCCGCGACGCGCGCCGCAAGTTCCTGCGCTAATGCGCATCCGCTTGACCGGGACGCGGCGCAGGCCGTAAATCGCCGCCATGACCCACGGACCCAGATTTCCCGACCTCATCGCCCGTCTCCCCGCCACCGTGCCCTTCGTCGGGCCGGAGGAGCAGGAGCGCGCCAGCGGCCACGTGTTCCGCGCCCGGCTCGGCGCCAACGAGAGCGTGTTCGGCCCTTCGCCCAAGGCCATCGCGGCGCTGCGGGCGGCGGATGCGGAGATCTGGAAATACGCCGATCCGAGCCATTTCGAGCTTAAGGCGGAGCTGTCGAAGCGCCTCGGCTGCGGCCCGGCCAACATCGTCTTCGGCGAGGGCATCGACGGCTGCCTCGGCTATCTCGTGCGGCTGCTGGTGGAGCCCGGCGATGCGGTGGTGACCTCGGAGGGTGCCTACCCGACCTTCAACTACCACGTGAACGCCTATGGCGGCGTGCTGCACACGGTGCCCTATCGCGACGACGCCGAGGACGTCTCGGCGCTGATGGCAAAGGCGGCCGAGGTCGATGCCAAGATCGTCTATCTCGCCAATCCCGACAACCCGATGGGCAGCTGGATCGATGGCGCCACCATCGAGGCGGCGCTCGACGCCCTGCCCGAGGGCACGGTGCTGGCTCTCGACGAGGCCTATATCGAGTTCGCCCCCGATGGCACCGCGCCCAATATCGACCCCGAGGATCCCCGGGTGATCCGCTTCCGCACCTTCTCAAAGGCCTATGGCATGGCGGGGGCGCGGGTGGGCTTTGCCTTTGGCGCCGAGCCGCTGATCAAGGCCTTCGACAAGATCCGCAACCACTTCGCGATGAACCGCGCGGCGCAGGCCGGGGCGCTGGCGGCGCTGCTCGACGACGCGTGGCTTGACGAGGTTCGCGGGCGCGTGGTCTCGGCTCGCGACCGCATCGGCGCCATCGCCGAAGCCAACGGGCTGAGCGCCCTGCCCTCCGCCACCAATTTCGTGGCGGTCGATTGCGGCGGCGACGGCGCCTTCGCCCGCGCGGTGCTCGAGGGGCTGGCGCGGCGCGGCGTGTTCGTGCGGATGCCCTTCGTGGCACCGCAGAATCGCTGCATCCGGATCAGCGCCGGCACCGAGGCCGATCTCGACATCCTTGCCGAGGAACTGCCCAAGGCGCTGGCCGAGGCGCGCGAAACAGTGGCCTGACCGCGTTTCCACACGGATCAATCACGGAACCATTACCTTGCGTAAAGGGTTCGATCCCAAAGTCGTGGTGCCAGCTGTGCTATGCTGGCGGCCCGCGCCGACATCTGAGGATCTGCCCATGGACAACCGCACCCGCCAGCCGGCACCGGATTACACCTCATCCGCGCTGTTCTTCCTGTTCATCAACATGCTGTGGATCTTCGGCGTGATCTGGGTGAGCTGGGGCCTCGGCGCGGTGGCGCTGGCGGGGGTTGCGCTGAACCACCTCATCACCCTGCTCGACCGGCGGCTGAACGGCGCGGCCTGAACCGCGCCGCGCCCGCTCAGACGGCGTTTCCGATCACCTCGGCTGCGGCCATGACGCCGCCGCGCCCATGCGGGATGCCGACCGCGTGCAGCCCGGCTTCGATCACCCCGAGCGCCCCCAGCACCATGTGGGCGTTGACGTGGCCCATATGGCCGACGCGGAAAAAGCCGGTGCCCATCGGGTCGTCCGGCTCGGACATGCCCAGCCCGATGCCCAGCGTGAGGCCCGCCGTGGTGTCGGTCCACTTGCGCAGCTCTGCGCCATAAGGCGCGCCGACGCGCAGCGCGGTGACGGCGTGGCTGCGCACCAGCGGGTCTTCGACATTCATAGACAGCGGCCCCTCCGATCCCCAGACATCCGCCGCGGCCCAGATCGCGCGGGCCAGCGTGGCGTGGCGCGTCCAGATCGCCTCCATGCCCTCGGCGCGGATGATGTCGAGCGCGGCGCGCAGGCCGTAGAGGTGGTGTGCGGGCGCCGTGCCGCCGAAATACTGGTAGAAGAACTCGGGATTGGCACGCGGCGTCCAGTCCCAGTAGCGGCTTACACGCTTCATCTCGACCCTGCGCGCGGCGGCGCGGTCGTTGAAGAACACGAAGCTCAGCCCCGGCGGCACCATAAGACCCTTCTGCGAGCCCGCCACCATCACGTCGGCGCCCCAGGCATCCATCCGGAACTCGTCACAGGCCAGCGAGGCGATGCAATCGACCATCAGGAGCGCCGGGTGGCCGAGATCGTCGAGCGCGCGGCGCACCGCCGCCACGTCGTTGCGCACCGAGCTTGCGGTGTCGACATGGGTCACCAGCACCGCCTTCAGCTCATGGGCCTTGTCAGCCGCGAGCGCCTCGGCGACACGGGCCGGATCGAGCGGCGTCTTGCGGCCGAAATCGATGATCTGCGGCTCGACCCCGAGCCCCACCGCCATGTCGGCCCAGCCGTGACCGAAGCGCCCGGTGGCCGGCACCAACACCTTGTCGCCCTCGGCCACGACGTTCGACAGCGCCGCCTCCCAGGCACCGTGGCCGTTGGAGATGTAGATCGCCACATTGCCCTCGGTCTGCGCCACGTAGCGCAGGTCGGGGATCATCGCGGCCACCATGTCGACAAGCTCACCCTCGTAGATGTTCGGCGAGGCGCGATGCATCGCGCGCAGCACCGCGTCGGGCATGACCGACGGACCGGGAATGGCCAGGTACGGGCGACCGTGAGCAAGTGACATAAGATTTCTCCGTGAAAGCACCCCTTGAAATTCCGGGGTCGGCGCCAACCTAAACGCGGGCGCGGCGGCGTCAATCCGCCCCGCTGCTTGCCACGCGCGGCCAAGGCCACTAAACCGCCGCAAGACCATCGGGACGTCACGCATGCTCACCCAGCTCTGGGAAAAGATCGAAACCGCCGAACGGCGCTTCCGCCGTTCCTTCGGCAAGGACATCTCGACCCCGCGCGCCCGGGCGCTGTCGACGTTGCACTACAACCTCTTCGACCATGCCTGGCTGCGCAGCGTCTGGACCAATTTCTGGCAGATTGCCCCCGGCGTGTGGCGCTCGAACCACCCGACCCACCGGCGCTTCGAGAAATACGCCAGGATGGGCATCAAGACCGTCATCACCCTGCGCGGAGAAGAGAAATACTCGCACTACCTCTTCGAGAAGGAGAGCTGCGAGACACTCGGCCTGACGCTGCTGCACGCCAAGCTCTGGGCCCGCATGGCGCCCAAGCGCGAGCGCATCCTCACCCTGATCGAGACCATGCGCAGCGCCGAGAAGCCGATGATGTTTCACTGCAAGTCCGGCGCCGACCGCGCGGGCTTTGCCTCGGCGGTGTACCTCATGGTGTTCGAGGGCGTGCCGGTCGAGGTGGCGCGCAAGCAGCTCGGGCTGAAATACGTCCATCTCGAGTTCACCCGCACCGGCATCCAAGGCTACATCCTCGACGTCTACGCCGCCCGCAACCGGCGCGCGCCGATCCCCTTCGAGGAGTGGATCGCGACGGAGTATGACAGCAAGCCCGTGCAGGCCGGGTTCGACGCCAAGCGCCCGCCGGAAGAGCTGGCGTGAGCGGGCGCACCGAGAATTCCGGCAAGCTGTTCAGCTGGCTGTGGTGGAACTACCTCTGGAAACACCGCTGGCTGCTGGTCGTCGCGCTGGTCTTCATGAGCGTCGAGGGCGCCATGTTCGGCCTGCTCAGCTACATGATGAAACCGATGTTCGACAACGTCTTCGTCGGCGGCAACAGCAGCGCGATCTGGTGGGTCGGGCTGGTGATCTTCGGCAGCTTCCTGCTGCGCGCCATCGCCAGCATCGTGCAGAAGGTGGTGATGTCGCGGGTCTCGCAGCTCACCGTCGGCGCGATCCGCAACGATCTCGTGACCCATCTCATGAGCCTCGACGGCAGCTTTCACCAGGCCTATGGCCCGGGCTACCTGATGCAGCGCATCGAGGGCGACGTGGGCAGCATCTCGAAGGTCTGGCGCATCATCATCACCGGCGCCGGCCGCGACGTTGTCGCGTTGATCTCGCTCTTTGGCGTGGCGCTGGGGATCGACTGGCGCTGGACGCTGGTGGCGCTGATCGGCGCGCCGATCATGGTGCTGCCCTCGGTCTTCGCGCAGCGCTACGTGCGCGGCAACGCCCGCAAGGCGCGCGACATCTCGGCCAAGCTCTCGACACGGCTCAACGAGATCTTTCACGGCATCGTGCCGGTCAAGCTCAACCGGCTCGAAGAATATCAGGCCAACCGCTACCGCAAGCTCACCGACAAGCGCATTCGCACAGAGGTGCGCGCCACGCTGGGCGAGGCCTCGATCCCCGGGCTCATCGACATCATGTCGGGCATCGGCTTCATGGGCGTGCTGTTCTACGGCGGCAGCGAGATCCTCTCGGGCCAGAAGACGGTGGGCGATTTCATGGCCTTCTTCACCGCCATCGCGCTGGCCTTCGAGCCGCTGCGCCGGCTCGGCGCGGTCAGCGGCACTTGGCAGATCGCCGCCGCCTCGATCGAGCGCCTGAAGGAGCTGATGGACATGGTCCCGGCGCTGCGCGACCCGGACCAGCCCAAGCCCGCGCCGCAGGGCGTGCCAGACATCGTGCTCGACGACGTGCAGCTCTCCTACGGCGACGCGCCTGTCCTGCGCGGCACCAGCTTCACCGCCGAGGCCGGCAAGACCACCGCGCTGGTCGGCGCCTCGGGCGCCGGCAAGTCGACCATCTTCAACGTGCTGACCCGGCTCGTCGATCCCGTGCAGGGCCGCGTCGAGATCGGCGGCACCGCGGTCTCCGAGATGAAGCTCACCGAGCTGCGCGGCCTGTTCTCGGTGGTCAGCCAGGAAGCGCTGCTTTTCGACGAGTCGCTGCGCGAGAACATCCTGCTCGGCCGCAAGGATGTCTCCGAGGCGCGCTTGCAGGAGGTGCTCGAGGCGGCCCACGTGGCCGATTTCCTGCCCCGCCTCGAGGGCGGACTCGACGCCCAGGTGGGGCCGCGCGGCTCGTCGCTTTCGGGCGGCCAGCGCCAGCGCGTCGCCATCGCCCGCGCCATCCTGCGCGACACGCCGATCCTGCTGCTCGACGAGGCCACCTCGGCGCTCGACGTGCAGTCCGAGGCGGTGGTGCAGGCGGCGCTCGACGACCTTGCCAAGGGCCGTACCACGCTGGTCATCGCGCACCGGCTCTCGACCGTGCGCCACGCCGACAAGATCGTGGTGATGGATCAGGGCCGCGTGGTCGAGGAAGGCACCCATGACGAACTCCTCGCTCGCGGCGGCGCCTTCGCGCGGCTGCACGCAATGCAGTTCTCGGAAACCTGAGCCACCCCCCTCGCACCCGCTGCCCAAGCGCCCTAGATTGCCGGGCAGAGGACGCGACGGACAGATCGGGAGAGCGCGATGACGAGCGAACGCAAGGTGCTGCGGGTGAGCGGCCCGGAGGCGGAGCATTTCCTGCAGGGGCTGGTGACCAATGATGTCACCCGGCTGAAGGACGGGCTGGTCTATGCCGCGATGCTGACGCCGCAGGGCAAGTACCGCGCCGATTTCTTCCTCGTGCCCAAGGGTGAAGACATCCTGATCGATGTCGATGCGGCGCTGGCGCCGGACCTGATGCGGATGCTGAGCATGTACAAGCTGCGCTCCAAGGTCGAGATTTCCGAGACCGACATCACCGTGAGCCGCGGCACCGGCCCCGAGCCCGAGGGCGCCTTCGTCGATCCGCGCGATCCGCGCATGGGCTGGCGCGGCTATGACGGTCAGGCCGGGGAAGACGCCGACTGGGATGCGCTGCGCGTCGCCGCCTGCGTGCCCGAGAGCGGCGTCGAGCTGACGCCGGACACCTTTATCCTCGAGGCCGGGTTCGAGCGCCTGAACGGCGTCGATTTCCGCAAGGGCTGCTATGTCGGTCAGGAGGTCACCGCGCGGATGAAGCACAAGACCGAGCTGCGCAAGGGGCTGGCGCAGGTCGACGTGACCGGCAGCGCCCCGGTGGGCAGCGAAATCCTTGCCGGCGAGAAAGCCGCCGGCACGCTCTACACGCAGGCCGAGGGCCACGGCATCGCCTATCTGCGCTTCGACCGGGCCACCGGCGAAATGACGGCTGACGGCGCAACGGTGCGCTACACCCCATGAGCTTCGCGGCGCTCGAACCGGTCTTCGGGGCGGCCGTGGCACGGGCAGAGCGGCTGCATGGCGGCGACCTCTCGGAGGTTCTGAAGGTCACGCTGGACGATGGCCGGGTGATGGCGGTGAAGCGCGGCGCGCGGGTCGATACCGAGGCGCGGATGCTGGCCGCCATGGCCACCGCCGGTGCGCCGGTGCCCGAGGTGCTGCATCAGGCCGGAGACCTCCTCTGCCTCGAATGTCTCGAAGAGACCCGCCCCTCGCCCGCGAGCTGGGAAGCGCTCGGCGCCGGGCTGGTGGCTTTGCACGAACATTGCGGCGCAGGCTATGGCTGGCCCGAGGATTACGCCTTCGGGCCGCTCCCGATCGAGAACGGCTCGGCGCAGAGCTGGCCCGCCTTCTGGGCCGAGCACCGCCTGCTGCCCTTCCTGCCCCACCTGCCCGCCGATCTCGCCCGGCGCGTCGAGGCGCTCGCCGCCGCCCTGCCAGACCATCTGCCCGAGGCCCCGCCCCCTGCCCTGCTCCACGGCGATCTCTGGACCGGCAACGCGGTTTTCGGCGATGCCACGGCGTGGATGATCGACCCGGCCTGCTACCACGGCGACGGCGAGGTCGACCTCGCCATGCTCGAACTGTTCGGCACCCCGCCCGAGCCGTTCTGGACCGGCTATGGCGGCATCGCGCCGGGCCGCGCCGAGCGGCGGCCGATCTACCAGCTCTTCCCGGCGCTGGTGCATCTGCGGCTGTTCGGTGAAGGCTATCGCGGGCTGGTGACGCGCTGCCTCGACGCCGCCGGCGTCTGAGCCCTCACCCCAGCCGCTTTTCATAGACCTCCACCGCCCGCGCCGCACCCGCGCGCTGCATCAGCCCGCGCAACGGCCCGTTGAAGCTGTGGACATTGGCGATCCAGCCCTCGCAGCCGCGCGCCGCGATCTCCTCCTCGAACCCTGCCACCAGCCGCCGCGCGATGCCGCGCCGCCGCCAGGACGGCGCCACCGCGATGTGGTCGAGCACGGCGAGCCTTCGGGAGCGCTCCACGGCGCTCGCAGGCACCTCGCGCAGCCGCCAGAGCAGGTAGCCGCGCGCCACCCCCTCGGCACGGTAGACCAGCGCCTCGGCGCCGGTGTCGAGCTCGTGCGCCAGCATCCCGGCCAGCGCCGGCGTATCGGCCTCGGCATGAAACCGGTGCGGCACCCGCTGCACATGCAGGGCGTTGAGCCCACGCAGCAGGTTCGCCACCTGCGGCAGATCCGATCGGAGAAGATGGTCGATCATGAAAAAGGCCTCCTGGGCTTTGCGCCGGAGGCCTTTGGTCATCTCGTCATGTCTGCCCCCGGATCGCACGGGGACAAGAGTGGTCGGCGCGCGGGTTATGCGCGTTCCGAATACTCCATGGTTTCGGTGTTCACGACGATGTCCTCGTCCTGCCCGACGAAGGGCGGGACCGAGATGCGCACGCCGTTGTCGAGCACCGCGGGCTTGAAGCTGTTGGCCGCCGTCTGGCCCTTCACCACCGGCTCGGTCTCGGCGATCTTGCAGACCACCTTTTGCGGCAGCGTCGCGTTGAGCGCCTCGGCATCATAGAATTCCACCACGATGGTCATGCCGTCCTGCAGGAACGGGCGACGGTCGCCGAGAATGTCGGAGGGCAGCTGAACCTGGTCGTAGGTCTCGGTGTCCATGAAGATGAGCATGCCGTCATCCTCGTAGAGGAACTGCATGTCCTTCTGCTCGAGACGCACGCGCTCGACCTTGTCGGCGGAGCGGAAGCGCTCGTTCAGCTTGGAGCCGTTGCGCAGGTTCTTCAGCTCGACCTGAGCGAAGGCACCGCCCTTGCCGGGCTTCACATGATCCACCTTCACGGCAGCCCACAGGCCGTCGTTGTGTTCCAGCACGTTGCCGGGGCGGATTTCGTTACCGTTGATCTTGGGCATGGGGCAAAACCTTGGCCAAAGGTTGATGATTGTCTGGCCGGTCCTATATCTGGCCAGTCCTGCCCATGCAAGACAGCGAATATCGTGTGCGTAAGAATTAAGCAATGATGTGAGCGCATGTCAGCCATGCGTTTGTGGTGTATCCGAATCAAACGGAATGGTTCATAACGCCACGCACGCCGGAAAAGACAAGAGCAATAATCAAAGGTCGAAATATGAAAGATTTCGTGGATAGCACAGCCTTCAATGCCGAACAGGGCAACCGCGCACGCAAGCTTTTTGCGGCCGTGGTTCTGGCTGCGCTCGACGACGCGATCGCCGACGACAAGAAATACGGCAATGGCCCGGAGCAGATCGCCCGCTGGGCGCGGTCGCGCGACGGCCGTGAAGTTCTGAGCTGTGCCGGCATCGACCCGAACGAACGTGTTGTTCAGGGCCTGATGGAATTTGTCGGCAAGGGCATCCGTACCTCTGTTGCGCTGTCGCGCGAAGAGAGCGAACGCCGTAACGCTGCCGCAGCGGCGGATCGCGCCGAAGCAGCCTGACATCTGCCGAACACCTCGGCACGTTGAACGAAAGGCGCTCCCTGCAAGGGGAGCGCCTTTCGGTTTTTCAGGAGACGGGAGCGCGCGGCCCGCGCGCCTCGATCAGTCGAAATGTTCGCTGGTCACCATGCGGTGGATCTCGCGGCGCACCATCTTGCGCACGTTGCGGGTGATGCGCTCGCCAAGCGCACCCTGCAGCTCCTGCCGGATGATCTCGGAGACCAGATCGCGCAGCATCTCTTCGTCGAACAGGTCGACCGGCGCGGGCAGCGCATCGCCATCATCGGTAGCCTCAGGCAGATGCGTCGCTTCGGCGGTCCCGCCCGAAACCGGCTCGGAGCCTTTCCAGACCGGTCCTTCGAGCACCAGCGCCTCGGGCTGTGTCCGACGCGGTTGCTCGATCTCCTCGGGCTTGTGGTCCTGCCATTCCAGCGGCTTCTGCGGGCGGTGGACAAAGGCGGCCTGCGCCGCATCGGCGCTGTCGTCAGCGACGGGGTCGGCCGCTGCCTCGATCTCTGCCTCTGTCTCTGCCTCTGCGACCTCGGGAGCAGGCTCGGACTCGGCTTTGTGACGCGCGATCATTGCCTCGAGCGCGGCAATTTTTCCGGCGAGACCGGTGTCCGGCTCGGCCTCGGCCAGCGGCGGCCGCATCTCGGGCAGCTCGGGTTCCGGCAGGGGCACATCGGCGGTGGGGATGCCGTCATCCAGCTCTGACAGATCGGCGACGGGCTGGTCGGGCTCGGGCGCGGATTCGGGCGCCGGTTCAGCGATCTCCGCAATCCGGCTCAGCAGCTCCGCGGTGTCGTCGTCCTCCACCGCTGGCTCGGGCGTCAGCGCTTCGGGCTCAGGCTCAGGCTCCGGCGCCGCACGGCTCGCCTCTTGCGACGGCTGCGAGAACGCTCGCGCGAGTTCCTCTTCCACCAGCTTCCCGAGCAGGGTGGAGGCATCGAAGGACGGCTCGTCGCCGGCGTCTTCGTAAATCTCCTCGAACTCGTCGTCCGAGGCCGTCAGGCCGAGCGTCAGACGCCGCGCCGCGGCGGCGGGGCCGGTCCTTGCCTCCTGCCGAGGCTCGGCGTCAGGCTTTGCGGCGGCGCTCTCCGGCTTGGTCTCGAGCGGACGGGCTTTGCGGCTGGGGCGGAAGGGGACGGCAGCGCTGTCGCGCAGCTCGGCTTTCGGCTCAGACGCCGGCGCGCTGTGAGGGCGGGGCTCTGTGGCAGAGGCGCGTGACGCAGCCGCCCTGCCCGGCGCGGGCGCAGGGTCGGACAGGTCGTCCGGCACGCGCTGTGCCGGGGTCAGCACCAGCCGTTCAGGCTTGCCCTGCTCGCGCGCCGCGGCCTTCGGACGGGCGTCGTCGGCGACGAGTCGCCGGATGGAGGACAGGACATCCTCGATTTCCACATTCGTCACGGGATCGGACATTCATTTTCCACTCTTGCCTCGCCGAAACTCTACCGCGCCGACTGATTCCAGACAACCGATGTGAAAAGGCTAGTTTTTTCCGAGGGCACGAAGGACACGGTCGAGCTCTTCGCCTTGTCGCGAGGTGACCGGAGCGGTCTTTACCAAGTCGTAATAGGCCGCCGGATCGTAGCGCGGCACATCCAGCGCCAGCCGCTCGGCGGTGAGCTGGCCGATCGAGGCCAGCACCGCATAGGCTGCAATGGTCTGATCGACCTCGGCCGAGATCTGGGCCGCGCGCGCATCGAGCAGTTCCTGCTCGGCATCGAGCACGTCGAGCGTGGTGCGGGCCCCCAGCGCGGCCTCTTCGCGGATGCCTTCAAACGCGACACGGGCCGCGCGGACCTGCTCCTGTGTCGACACGATGGAGGCCTGTGCGATGCGCAGCTGGGCATAGGCGCTGCCCACCGATTGCTCGACCTGCTGACCGGCGGTGTAAAGCTGCGCCCGAGCGGCATCGCGGTTGGCCATGGCCTGCCGCACACCCGAGGACAGCCCACCGCCCTGATAGATCGGCCCGCTTAGCCCGAGGGTGACCGAGCCGCCCTGCGACGCATCCTCCGAATCGAAGGTCCCGCTCATGCCCCAGCGCCCCTCGAGGTTCACCGTGGGCTTCATCTGCGCCTTGGCGATGGCGATGGCGATATCGCTGCCGGCGACCGCGTGGCGAAGCTGTATGATCTCGGGATGCTCGCGCAGCGCCTGCGCCTTTGCCGTCGCCATGTCGGGGGGAATGCGCGGAAGCCCCTGCGGCGGCACCGGGTTGTCGGGGTAATTTCCGACCACGGCCTTGTAGACCTCGCGGTTCACCGCAAGCGTCCCCTCGGCGGCGGCCAACAGGCTGCGCGCGGCGGCAAGCCGCGCCTCGGCGGCGGCAACGTCGGTGCGCGTGACCTCACCGACCTCGAAACGGTCCTGCGCGGCGCGCAGTTCCTCGCCGATGACGCGCACGTTGTTGCGGCGCAGCTGCACCGTCTCGATGGCGCGGCGCACTTCCATGAAGGCGGAGACGCCGTTGTAAAGCACCTGCTGCTCGACCCCGACCAGCCCCGCGCGTGTGGCCAGCACCGCCTCGCGCGCGGCATCAAGCCCCATCAGGCGCGCCCCGCCGGCGTAGAGCACAAGCGAGGCGACGAGGTTGGCGCTTGCGGTGGTGCTGGCGTAATCCACCCAGATGCCACCGGTCGACGACAGGCTGTTCTGGGCTCCGAAGCTGCGGGTGACGCTGCCGGTCCAGCCGACCACCGGGCGCAGCGCCGCAACCGCCTGCGCGACATCTTCGTCGGCGGCGCGCAGCACGGCGCGATTCTGATCGAGCAGGCCACTGGTGATGTAGGCGCTGGACAGGGCGCTGGCGAGCGTCTCCGCCGCAACGGACACCGGGGAGAAGGCCGCGAGGCACAGCCCCGTCACCATTCCAAGCAGCGACCTGCGCACCATCCGCGTCCCCTCCATCAGCGCGTTTTGCGGGGCCCCTCAGAGTGCGAAGGCGTCCTGCTTTTCGAAACCGGGCAGCACCGGGGCGCTGGCGTTGAACGCAAAGCGCCAGGTGATCGCACCGTCGATCTTCCAGCCGACCCGGACGGTGCCAAGGGCGCCTTCCATGAACAGGCAGACGATGCGCCCACCATCCTTGAGCTGCGCGGTGAGTGCCTCGGGAAGCTGCTCGACCCCGCCTTCGATGACGATGGCGTCGTAGGGGCCATGCTCGGCGGCACCGGCGGCGAGCGGACCGTCGTGGAACACCACGTTGTCGGCATGCTCGATCAGCAGGCTCTGCGCCTCGTCGGTGAAGGTCTCGTCCCCTTCCACCGCGACGACCGCCTCGGCGATGCGGGCGATGACGGCGGAGGAGTAGCCATAGCCGGCGCCGATATCGAGCACGAGATCATCGTTGTCGATGTTCACAGCGTCGAGCATCTTGGCCAGCGTCCGGGGCTCCAGCACCACGCGGTTCTCGGCCAGACGCACGTTGCGGCCGGCATAGGCGGCCTCTTTCTCGGCCTCCGGCACGAAGACTTCGCGCGGGATGCGGAGCATGGCGTCGATGATCGGGAACTTGGTGACGTCCGAAGGCCGGACCTGCGTATCCACCATCATGCGGCGGCGCGTGGCGAAATCGGTCATCCGCTAAACTCTTCCGTTCAGTATGGTCCTGTACGGTTCTGCCATACTTGCCCGGGTGCCGCAATGTCGGAAGAGGTCGCATTTGCCGCAACGGAAACGGGCGCCCGCAGAAGGGGCGCCCGCCTGTCAAAGCGTGGGCTGTTCAGTCGTCGTCATCATCGCCGCGCCGGCCAGCGGCAGAGCCGGCGGCGCGCCCGGCGAGGAAGGCCTCGAGCAGGCTTGCGATGCTGGTCGCAGGCGGCGGCGGCGGGGCCGGAACCGAGCGGCGCGCCGCCATCAGCAGCAGGATCAGCGCAAGCGCGAGATAGCCTCCGCCAACGATGAGCAGCGCCGTCCGCGGGTCATAGCGCGCCGCCAGCGCCACCAGCGCGGCCTGTGTCAGGTAGACCGCAGAGACGATGACGCAGATCAGCGCGAGCGCTCCAAAGACGATCCGGCGGATGAGTAGACGCAGCCGAAGCTCGAGCGCGTAGAACATGGGCAGCCGTTACCTCCGGGCGTTCAGGTAGCCCAGCAGGAAGCCGGCAGCTGCGGCGATGCCCACCGCCTGCAGCGGCGTGGCGCGGATCTGGCCGATGGCCTGGTCCTCGAACTCGGCCACGCGGCGACCGGCGTCGCGCAGCATCTCTTCGCCCTGCCCGCGCACGTCCTCGGCCTTGGCACGGGCCTTGGCCTTGGCCTCGCGGCCGCGGCGGGTGCCGATGTCGCCGACCATCTCGGTCAGCGAGGACAGGTCCTTGCGCAGGGTGGCAATCTGGTCGCTCAGCGCGTCGAGGTCGCGCTCTTTGCTGCTGGTGCTCATGCTGGTCGAAGCTCCATTGCTGGTCGGGGTGTTTGCCGTCGTGTTGGCCATGATCCTGGCTCCCTTGATCGGTGTGTCCTTTGACAATGGAACGAACAGCCCCGGCCAAAGGTTCCGACATATGGCGACAAACGGGTCGGCTTCGTGTTGCGGCGCGGGATGCCGCCTCAGAACTCGCGCCAGAGTCCGATCTTCAGCGACGCGGCATCATTCGTCAACTTGTACGCGCCGCCCAGCTCGAGAAACGTGTTTCCGTTGAGATTGATCACATGCGAGGGCGCGATCGAGAAGGCGTTGTCGCCACCGGTGGGCGCGGAGAACTGAAACTGCACCAGCGACAACGAACCCGAGGCGTGGTTGAGCCCGAGCGTGGTGTCGATCTTGCCCTCTTCCGAGCCGTCGCCGCGGAAGGCGTAGGACGATTCGATCCCCGCCCAGGCATTGCCGAACGCGGTCTGGAAGCCGCGCCCCCAGGACAGGCCCGGACGCACGAGACCATAGGTCTCGTCGGCGATCTCGATGGCGCCAATTCCCAGCTCGACCGAGATCCACGTGCCGGAATCGGTCGAGACCACCGGCGTGCGCAGGAAAAACAGACCCGTCAGGTCCCCGGAGCCGTCGCTGCGCCCGGCGTCGATGCCGAAGGTCAGGCGCTCGGTCACGCCGTATTCGTAGAACAGCGAGGAATAGTTCCGGTCCGTCGTCTCGTTGACCTGGAACTGATAGGAATAGGACAGGAAGGACTGCCCCTCGGCCCGGGGCCACGCCCCTGCCCCGGCCTGCGCGGCGGAAAGCAGCAGCAGAATGGACGCCGCGACCAATCGGCGCTGGGTCTCAGCCATCGCCGTAGACCTTTCGCAGCACATCCGCGAGCGTCAGCGGGTCGAACGGCTTGGGCAGCACATCCGTGGCGCCGGCCCTGTGCAGATCGTCGTTCGAAACCGCGTCCGACTTCGCGGTGCACATCAGCACCGGCTTGCCCTCGTTCGCCGGGTCGCTGCGCACCGCCCGAAGCAGCTGGCGGCCGTCGGGCGGCGGCATCATCAGGTCGAAGACGAACATGTCGTAGGCGCCGGTGGCGATCTCGGCCATCGCCTCTTCGCCGGAGGTCACGGCAGTGAGGTCGATCCCCTCTTCGCCATCCAGGGCGAGTTCCACCAAGGTGATGATGTCGCTCTCATTGTCGACAAACAGGACTTTCATTCCGCCGCGCTCCGTTGATCTGCCTGATCCAGCGGCAGACGCACGGTGAAGGTCGAACCGTGTGCCCGGTCTCCACCGGCTTCATCAACATGTACGCTGTCGAGCGTCAAAGTCCCACCCATACGCTCGACAAGCTCGCGGGAAATTGCCAGCCCGAGACCGGTACCGCTCGCTTGCGTGTCCGGACCGTGCGCCGGCTTGGCGAAACGCTCAAAAATTGCGCCTTGCGCGCCTGCCGGGATGCCGGGGCCGTGATCGCGCACGCTGATCGCGATCTCGTTCCCGGACAGGACACTCGAGATCTCGACGCTTTCGCCCTTCGGCGAATACTTCACCGCGTTCGAGATCAGGTTGTCCATCACCTGTTGCATGCGTCGCGGATCGACATGCACCGACGCCCCGGTGTTCTGCAGCTCGAGCATCAGCCCGACGCCGAATCCGTCGGCATAGCCCTGCATGTTCGCCATCGCTTCGCGGGCGATGTCATTGGCGCGGATGGTCTCGAGGGTCACGTCAAGCCGGCCCTGATCCATCGCCTGAAGCGTCAGGATGTCGTTGACCAGCATCAGCAGACGGCTGGCATTGCGTTCGGCGAGGTCGAGGAGCTGGCGCGCCTTGGGCGGCAGATCGCCGCCAAAGCGCGACGTCAGCAGACGCATCGCGCCGTTGAGCGAGGTCAGCGGCGTGCGCAGCTCGTGGTTCACCGTCTCGACAAAGGCGGTGCGGGCGCGGATCAGACGCTCTTCCGCCGACACGTCGGTCAGAACGCAATAGAGCGTGTGGCCCTCAACCTCTTCGACACGGCTGATCCGGCAACGGATTTCCCGCCCGATGACCCCATGCCGCCCGCCCGCGTCGGGGACGAAGATGAACGAGGTGCTGTCGACCAGCTTGTCGAGCTCGATCGGCGCGCTGGCGCGAAAGCGTTCGACCGCTGCCCCCGCGGTCTCGACGCCAAACAACTCCTGCGCGCGACGGTTCGAGGTCCGGAATTCGCCCAGTGCATCGAAGACGATGATGCCGTCGTCGACGTTCTGGAAGATCGCCTGAAACTGTTGCGCCGCACGCTTGGCCTTCCACGCTTCTCGCTCGATCTGCGCCAGGCTCAAGCGCAGCGCAAGCATGCGGCGATGCGCCAGCACCGCCGCATAGAGCGCGAGGCTCGAAATCAGGGCGAAAACCACGGTGAAGGCCACGGCACGCAGCAGGAAGCTGCGGATCACCACCGAGCGCGGCAGTGCGATGACGGTCTGCAGATGCGTACCGGGGATCGGAACGCCTGCGCGCACCAGCCGGGTGTCGCGCGCCGTGGCCAGCCCGTCCGAGCTGAAGGCGGCAGCGCCATCCGCGGACCGGATGTCGATCAGCATCTCGGGGTCGAACCGGGTCTCTTCCAGCAGCGCCCCGAAATACTCGGCCCCCAGCGAGGATGCGAGAACGCCGACCACCTCGCCCGAAGGCGCGCGGATGGGCCACGAGATCGGCGTGATACGGCGCCCGTCGGCGCGGGAATCGATCGGATCGCCAACGAGGAAGTCGTTCACCTCACCTTCCATGGTGCGCTGAAAGTAATCCCGATCCGACAGGTAGAGCCCCAGAAGCCCTTCGAACGATGCCCAGCGCACCGCCCCCTCGGTATCGAGCACCAGCAGGGATTCGATCTGGTCGACATTCGCAACAAGCTTGCGCAGCGCCGGACCGTGCTCGGCTTCGAGCGCGGGAACGCGGTAGAGATTGAAACTGCCAAGTTGCTCGGCCATCTCGGAGGCCTGAAGCGTGGCGATCTCGAGCGAGCTCAGGAAGTGCTCGTTGAACAGCTCGGCGACGTGGTGCAGATGGGTATGCCCCTCGCGCACCGTGCGTTGATAATCGTAATGCAGGAAGAACAGCAGCAGCGCCCCGCTCGCCAGGACAAGAGCGACAAAACCGCTCTGAAAACCGCGCGCAAGCCGGTGGGGCATGGTCTGTCCCTCCCTAGTGGTTCCGCCTGCCCGAGCCCGCGACCCGGATCCCGTTGCCCCCCTGCTGCGCCTGATCCTCAAGCGCACCGAAGGCCTTGCCCAGCGCTTCGGATACGGTGCCCGCGGTGCCCGGCAGCGTCACTCCGACGCTCACCCCGGGCAGCGCGCCCTTGAGCTTTCCCGGCATCGACTCCAGCGCCCGCTTCACCGACATCGCAAGGTCGCGCACGTCAGCCAGAAGCGCGTCGTCATCATGCACCAGCGAGGCACCGCAGAAAGTGTCGCCTTCCCAGTGGGCCAGCATGTTGCCCGCCGGCATCCGCACCTGCGCCAGCACCTCGGCCACGGATGCGAGGATCGCCTGCCGCTCGCGCGAGCTGAAATCGACCGTGTTGCGGGCCGTCGCATCGACCGAGATCGCAAACACCCCGAGCGCGTCGATCTGGTTTTCGCTCACCTGACCCAGCGCGTCCTGCAGCGAGTCGCGGTCCGCAAGCAGCCCCGGCAGCGAGAACTGCGCCCGTGCCCGGCGCGAGCCCCGCGAACTGCGCGGCCCCGACTTGCGCCGGTCGAGTTCCGCCTTCAGCCGCAACTGCGCCCGCAAGCGGGCCTGAAACTCGATGCGGTCGAACGGTTTGGTGAGGTAGTCGTTGGCGCCGGCCATGAAGGCACGCGACAGCGTGCTCTTGTCCTCGCGGCTCGTCAGCATCACGATCGGCACGTCACGCCACTTGTCCAGCGCCCGGATCCGCGCGCAAAGCTCGACCCCGTCCATTTCGGGCATCATCACGTCGAGCAGCACCAGATCCGCCGCCGCATCCGACGCAGCCATGCTTTCGAGCGCCTCCTTCGGGTTCCCGAAAGAAGACACATCGTGATAGCCGAAATCGGCCAGCGTCGCCTTGATCAGTTCGCGCGCGATCTCGGAGTCGTCGACCGCGATAAACTTTCGCACTTAGGTGCCTCCTGCTCTGTTGACACGGTAGACCTTCCAGCCTCCCGAATCATATACGAGATCGAATCTCGAATCGTTGTTATTCTTTAGTCTTGGTAGCGCTCGCAACAGGCGATCTTGGACAACCGGCGCATTTTCTTCCACCTCGATGACAAGGAAGTTTCCAGTCGCCCGGCCGCCAAAAAGCACGCGATCATAGGCAGGGTCCCCTGCGGCAATGAAATTTCTCGCATTTCCCATCGCCGCGACGAGATCCGGATGGCGCTCGACATCCGCGAGAACCTCTTCGCGATCGCGCAGAAACGCCGCCACCTGTGCCGCCTCGGCAACACGGTTCGGCACAGTTTTCCCGCTTGCGGCCTGCAACCACGCGCGGCTTTCAGGGCCGCCCAGCGTTCCAAGCGCCCACAGCCCCAGCATCGCCGACAGCAACGTCAGCGCCGCCAGAGGGGTCGACCGCAGCGAGGTCCGCGTCCACCAGCGCGCCGCCACCGGAATGGCGCCCAGCGCCGGGGCCGCCACCAGAACCGGATCGGGCTCGACCGGATAGACCCGGTTCAGCAGCGCCATGCCCACCAGAGTCAGCACCATGCCGCCCAGCGGCATCGAGAAGCGCGGCTGCAGGAACAGCCGGAAGATCACCATCAGGGGCACCGGCAGCAGGCAGAAGATGGCGAGAAAGGTCGCGCCGGCCCATGTGTTGTCCGGCGACAGCAGGCGGACGGCAAAGAAGTTGGTCTTCAGCACCGCGCTGACGAAGAACAGCGACAGAACCGCCGCCACCACCGGAAAGAACATCGACACGAGGTAGCCCGAGGGCGACACCACGAGCAGGCTCGGGCGCGCCGACAGCACCAGCGCGGGAAGGGTGGCAAGGGCGAAGAGCACGCCAAGCTCGTGCGACATGGTCACCACCAGCAGGCCAAGCGCCACCTTCATCATGTCGGGCGCCGTGCCGAACAGGCGGATGTTCACCAGCCCGCGGAAATAGAGCCATGCGCCGAGGATGAGGCACATCATGCTCGGTCCCTCGCTCAGGCTGCGCAGGAAGATCGGGTTCATCACCAGCAGCAGCACCACCAGGACCGCCGACAGCCGGTCATAGGCCGCCCGGTTGATCAGATTGTAATACCACGCCACCGCCAGCAGGCCGCCGATCATGGCGCTCAGAACATGCGGCAGGGGAATGTCGGTGCCGCCGCTCAGCGACTGCATCACCAGCGCGATGGAAAAGGGCAGCGGCGGGAAGAAGGCGTCAGTGGCGCGGAACACCGCCGGGCCATCCGTCAGCACGATGGCCTTGGCCCACATCTGGATGGTGGCGGAGGAGAGGAAACCGTTCGCCTCGACCCAGGCGATGGGCAGCAGCATCGCCGCGCTCGCCAGCAGCCACATGGCGATCTTCCAGACCAGATCCCTCATGTCGCCGCCTCGCCTTCGTCACCCGCCGCCTTGAGTTCGGCGGCGGTGTGCTTCGAGAGGCCGTGCTGGGTCTTTTCCCAGTAGAACGGGTTCGAGACCAGCTGCTTCAGCGCCTTGTAGGAGGCGATGGTCATCAGCACCCAATAGCCCACCACCGTCACCCCCCACGGCGCGAGATAGGTCCAGCGCCGGCGGAACGGTGCCACCATCGTCAGGTAGATCAGCAGCGCGTTCCCGGCGAGCAGGTTGATCAGCGACATGTAGAGGATGGTGGGCGGGAAATACGGCTCGATGAGCTGCGCCCCGAAGATCATCCACAGCACGAAGATGCCCCAGAAGATCGGGTTCAGCAGGCCCGACAGGAACGTCCCGCCGATGAAGAAGACGAAGCCGATCACCCCCGACAGACCCACCGTGCGCGCAAGGTGCACCGGACGCCGGGTGTGCACGAGGAAGGTCTGCATGTAGCCCTTGATCCAGCGCGAGCGCTGGCGGATCCAGTTCGGGATCGAGACGTTGGCCTCCTCGAAGGTGGTCGAGTCGATGACTCCCACCCGGTAGCCCTTCTGGGTGAGCCGGATGCCAAGGTCGGCATCCTCGGTGACGTTGTGCGGATCCCACGCCTTGAGCTGACGAAGCACGTCCATGCGGAAATGGTTCGAGGTGCCGCCCAGCGGGATCGGCACGCCAAGGCGCTGCAGGCCGGGCAGCATCAGGTCGAACCACAGCGAGTAGTCGAGCGTGAACATCCGCGTCAGCCAGTTTTCCTGCGCGTTGTAATAGTTCAGGCGGCACTGCACGCAGGCGGTGTTGGGCGACGATTGACGGAAGGTGGCGATCACCTTCTTGAGCTGGTCGGGCTCGGGCTTGTCCTCGGCATCAAAGATCACGAGGAAATCGCCCCGCGCGTATTGCAGCGCGTAATTGCAGGCCTTGGGCTTGGTCTGCGGGTGCGAGGCCGGCACCAGAACGATCTCGAACACGCCCTCGAGGTCGAGCGAGCGCGCCGCCTCGATGGTCTCGTGATCGCTCTCTTCGAGCACGATCTTGATGTCGAGCTTGGCCAGCGGATAGTCGAGGTTGCGCAGCGCGTTGGTCAGGATCGGCAGCACTTCGGGCTCGCGGAACATCGGCACCAGAACGGTGTAGACCGGCAGCTCGTCGTCATGCAGCAGCGCCGCCTCGGCGGCGATCGATTGCGACATGCGCTCCTGCGCCTCGCTGCCGACCCAGACCAGCGTCGCCTTGAACAGGAAGTTGCCAAGGTAGAACAGCGTCATCACAAGGTTCAGCGCGATCAGCGTCGGCACCGGCGCAAAGGCCAGCCCAAGCAGGAACAGGCTGATGCAGCCGTAGAGCACCACCACCTGCGCCGGCAGGATCACGTTCGAGGCCGACATCACCGGATCGGTCTCGGCCAGCCCGAACACCGCCTCGTGCGACTGCTCCTCGCGGAACGCGCTCTGCAGCGCCAGCGAGATGTCGATCCGCGGCGCCACGGCGATGTCGACCTCGCTGCCGAACATCTCGATGATCCGGACCAGCGTGATCGGGCCCGGGCGCGAGGTCGCGACCGTCAGCCGGCCGTTCTCCTCGCGGTAGGGGATCACCTGCGCCTCGGTCATCTCGGTGACGTCGTACCGGCGCAGCAATGCGGTGTCGGCCGGGGACTCGGACAGGTCGAGCAGCGGCACG
>NZ_JBYNAH010000039.1:0-27532 GCF_059781815.1 Salipiger sp.
CATCCTCGTCACGCTCGGCGCGCCAGTCGTTGAGCCGCGCGATCTGCTCCTGCTCGACCGCCGGGTCGACCACCATGATGCCGCCATCCTCGCCGACCAGCGGCGACGGCTCGCCCTCGGTCCACTTGTTGACGCCCACGACGATGGTCTCGTTCTTCTCGATCCGGTTCAGACGCTCGGCATTGGCATCGACCAGACGGCCCTTCATGTAGTCGATCGCCCCGATCGCGCCGCCCATGCTGTCGATATTGCCAAGCTCGGCGCGGGCGCCGTCCTTCAGCGCCTCGACCTTGGCATCGACCACCGGGTTGCCGTCGAAGAGATCGCCGTATTCCAGCAGGTCGGTCTCGTAGGCGAGGATCTGCTGCATCCGCATCGACCATTGCTGGTCCCACGGGCGGGGCAGGCCAAGCGCCTCGTTCCATGCCGGCAGCTGCACCGCGCGGGCGCGCGCCTTCTTGGAGAGCGTCACCGCCAGCATCTCGATCAGGATGCGGTAGACGTTGTTTTCGGGTTGCTGCTCGGTCAGGCCGAGCGAGTTGACCTGCACGCCGTAGCGGAAGCGGCGGAACTTGGGATCCTCGACGCCGTAGCGTGTCTCGAGGATCTCGTCCCAGAGATCCACGAAGGCCCGCATCTTGCACATCTCGGTGACAAAGCGGATGCCGGCATTCACAAAGAACGAGATCCGCCCGCAGAGCGCCGGGAAATCCTCGGGCGCGACGCGGGGCTTGAGCTCGTCGAGCACCGCGATCCCGGTGGCCAGCGCAAAGGAGAGTTCCTGCTCGGGCGTCGCGCCGGCCTCTTGCAGGTGGTAGGAACACACGTTCATCGGGTTCCATTTCGGCACGTTGGTATAGCAGTACTCGGCGACGTCGCCGATCATCTTCAGCGACGGTTTCGGCGGGCAGATATAGGTGCCGCGGCTGAGGTATTCCTTGATCAGGTCGTTCTGCACCGTGCCCTGCAGTTTCGAGACATCGGCGCCCTGTTCCTCGGCCACCGCGATATAGAGCGACAGCAGCCACGGCGCGGTGGCGTTGATCGTCATCGAGGTGTTCATCTGCTCGAGCGGGATCTGGTCGAACAGGGTGCGCATGTCGCCAAGATGGCAAACCGGCACGCCGACCTTGCCGACCTCGCCCTTCGCCAGAACGTGGTCGCTGTCATAGCCGGTCTGGGTCGGCAGGTCGAAGGCCACCGAGAGGCCGGTCTGCCCCTTCGCGAGGTTGTTGCGGTAGAGCGCGTTCGAGGCTTTGGCGGTCGAGTGGCCGGCATAGGTGCGGATCAGCCACGGCCGGTCGGCCTTGGGCGCGGGGGCGCTCTGGGTGCGGTCTTTCTGGACGTCCGTCATGTCAGTCTCCGTGGGCGGATCAGAATCGTATCGGCAAGCTTGTTGCGTTCGGGACTTGGTATGCGAAATAAAATGTCTCGTCAATTCGCCGCGCTGCGGCGATGTCGGGCAGTTTTGCGCCGCAGCGTCAGGCGAAGCCCGCGACACCGCAGAATTCTACCAAGATTCGCCGATTCAGCGCTATTCTGAGCGTATTGGCAGCTGTCCGGCCGCCGGTTTGGCTTCGACATTGGTCGCAGGTTCCGGGGTTTCTGCATCTGCTCGGTCATAAAATTACAAAATGCACCTTGGTCGTTGTTGCATTGTTGCGCGGCCAGCGATATCTCCCTAGGTCGAAGCCCCGCGATTCTGCACTGCGGCGCGGGGCCGGAGACAAGACCAGACAAGATCACGAAGATCGCAACGGATTACTTGAGGAAGGAGGCCCCGATGGCTCTGGATACGCAAACCGGGATCGCGCCCTACGATGCGCCGGAAAAAGACCTCTACGAGATCGGCGAGATGCCGCCGCTCGGTTATGTGCCGAAGAAGATGTACGCCTGGGCCATTCGCCGCGAGCGTCACGGCGAGCCCGACAAGTCGTTCCAGAAGGAAGTGGTCGACACCTGGCAGATCGACAGCCACGAGGTGCTGGTTCTCGTCATGGCGGCGGGCGTCAACTACAACGGCGTCTGGGCCGGGCTCGGCGTGCCGATCTCGCCCTTCGACGTGCACAAGCAGGAGTACCACATCGCGGGCTCCGATGCCTCGGGCATCGTCTGGGCCGTGGGTGACAAGGTCAAGCAGTGGAAGGTCGGCGACGAGGTCGTGATCCACTGTAACCAGGACGACGGCGACGATGAGGAGTGCAACGGCGGCGACCCGATGTTCTCGCCGACCCAGCGGATCTGGGGCTACGAGACCGGCGACGGCTCCTTCGCCCAGTTCGCCCGCGTGCAGGCGCAGCAGCTGATGCCGCGCCCCAAGCACCTGACCTGGGAAGAGAGCGCCTGCTACACGCTGACCCTGGCCACCGCCTACCGGATGCTCTTCGGCCACCACCCGCACGAGCTCAAGCCCGGCCAGAACGTGCTGGTCTGGGGCGCCTCGGGCGGCCTCGGCTCCTACGCGATCCAGCTGATCAACACCGCCGGCGCCAACGCCATCGCGGTGATCTCGGAAGAGGACAAGCGCGACTTCGTGCTCGGACTCGGCGCCAAGGGCGTGATCAACCGGAAGGACTTCAAGTGCTGGGGCCAGCTGCCCACGGTCAACACGCCGGAATACAATGACTGGATGAAAGAGGCCCGCAAGTTCGGCAAGGCGATCTGGGACATCACCGGCAAGGGCGTGAACGTGGACATGGTCTTCGAGCACCCGGGCGAGGCGACCTTCCCGGTCTCGACGCTGGTCTGCAAGAAGGGCGGCATGGTGGTGATCTGCGCCGGCACCACCGGCTTCAACTGCACCTTCGACGTGCGCTACATGTGGATGCACCAGAAGCGCCTGCAGGGCTCGCACTTCGCCCATCTCAAGCAGGCCGCCTCGGCCAACCGCCTGATGGTCGAGCGCCGCCTCGATCCGTGCATGTCCGAGGTGTTCGGCTGGGACGAGATCCCGGACGCGCATCTCAAGATGCTGCGCAACCAGCACAAGCCCGGCAACATGTCGGTGCTGGTGCAGGCGCCGAAGACCGGGCTGCGCACCTTCGAGGAGGCGCTGGAGGCCCGCGGTTAACGGCTCCTTCACCCTGCCACTGCTAAAAACGCCCGCGAATCGTGATCCGGTTCGCGGGCGTTGCCGTTTCACGGTTGCCGGTCTTCAGAAAGGGCCCGTTCGCGCCGGCTCAGGCGCTTGCAGCGCGCGGCCCCACCGTTTCGGGGGAGGGGATTTGCGTGAATTTATCGGTAATCCAACAGCTGCTAAGCTGGTGTTTACCTTTTGTTAACTCGGTGCGGGAAACGCTTTCCATGCGACATGAATGGATCATCGACGTGTTGACCGACCTCAGGGGATATGCACGCGCCAATGCGCTCGAAGCTCTGGCAGAGCAGCTCGAGGCAGCACAGGCGGCGGCAGAGGTCGAGCTGACACCGAGTGCCGGGGGACGTGGTATTGGGACGAGTGGACAGGGGGCCTGCGGCGGGAGAGTTACTCGCCTCGCTTGAGCAGGCAGACCGGCTGGAGGATCTCCAGCAGGCATCGCACAAGATGAGGGATCGTCTGGGGATAGATCACCTCGTCTATCACTGGGTCGGCGCACAGGGCCTGCACCACGAATGCGGGACCTACTCTACAGGGTGGCTGGCGCGCTACGAAGCGCGCGGCTACCTGCGCGTCGACCCGGTGATCCAGGGCTGTGTGCAGCGCTTTCATCCGGTGAACTGGAAAGCGCTCGACTGGTCTTCGAAAGCCGCGCGCGCCTACTTGCAGGATGCCTTGCGACACGGCGTCGGCAACCAGGGCTTCACCGTGCCGATCCGCGGCCCGAACGGCCAGTTCGCCCTCTTTACCGCGAACCACAGCTGCTCCGATGCCGCCTGGACCGAGTTCACCGCCCAGCGGCGCGCCGAGCTGATCCTTGCTGCGCACAGCTTCAATGAAAAGGCGCTCGATCTGGTGCCGGGCCAGACCGTCCACGCGCCGGTCGCGCTGAGCCCGCGCGAGATCGACGCCATGCGCCTGCTTGCGGCCGGATACAGCCGCGCTCAGGTGGCGGCGGAGCTCGACATCTCGGAACACACGGTGCGGGTCTATATCGAGGGCGCGCGCTTCAAGCTCGGCGCGCTCAACACCACGCATGCGGTGGCCCGGGCGCTGAGCTGCGGGCTGATCGCGCTCTAGCGCCGTGCCGCGCGCGATGGGCTCTGGCCCTCGCCTGCGCGCGGCTTTAGGGTCCGCGCCATGGATCTGCCCGCACTGACATTCTCCGAAGACCAGGCCGAGGCCTGGGACCGCGTGGCAGAAATGCTGCGCGAGGCCGGCGTCGATCTCGACGATGGCACCGTCACCCCTGCGAAGGAGGGGCCGGGACGTGTCATGGCGCTGATGGGCAAGGCCGGCTCGGGCAAGACGCTGCTGCTTTCCGAACTCTGCAAGTCGCTGGAGGCCGCGGGCGCCGAGATCGTCTCGGGCGATTACGAGAGCCGCCGCAAGGGCGACCGGCGCAGCTTTGCGGTGCTGGCGCCGACCAACAAGGCGGCCAGCGTGCTGCGCATGCGCGGCGTGCCGGCGACGACCATCCACCGGATCATCTATACCCCGGTCTACGATCCCGAATACGAGCGCATCGCCGAATGGCTGATGGGCAATGTCGAGCAGCCAGAGATCGAGGAGCTGAGCCCCGAGGCGCTGGAGCGCGCCCAGGCCTCCTACGAGGCGCACAAGTCGGTGCCCGCGGCGCTGGCCGCCGCCGGCCTGCGCGGCAGCGATTTCATCACCGGCTGGAAGCGCCGTGAGGAGCCGCTCGACATCGGCTTCGTCGACGAGGCCTCGATGCTCGACGACCGCCAGTTCGAGGACCTGCAGGAGATCTTCCCAAACCTCGTTCTGTTCGGCGATCCGGCGCAGCTCGCGCCGGTGAACCAGTCGGGCAAGATGGTGTTCGACAGCGTGCCCGAGAGCCAGAAGCTCGAGATGCACCGCATCCACCGGCAACAGGCCGACAACCCGATCCTCGATCTCGCCCACGCGCTGGCCGACCCTGCGCTGGAGTTCCAGGAGTTCGAGCGCATGATCGAGGAGAAGGCGCGGCAGGACGATCGCGTGGTCTGGAGCCAGCGGGTCGAGGTCGACCTGATGGCGCGCTCGCCCGTCCTTGTCTGGCGCAACGCGACGCGGATCCGCCTGATCAACGCCTTCCGCGCGGTGCACGATGCCCCCGAGACCGAGCTTCTGCCCGGCGAGCCGCTGATCTGCGACGGGCTCGAGCTGCCGCTCAAGCACCGCAAGAAGCGGCTCGATCTCGAGGCGCGCGGCCTGATCAAGGGCGCGCAGGTGATCTATCTCGGACCGGGCCGCAAGCCCGGCTTCTCGCGGCTGCACGTGATGGGCGCGCCCGACCCGCAGGTCTCGGCGGCCTCGATCGTGAAGATCGAGAAGCCCGACGAGGAAGAGCCCTTCATCCCCTTCGCCGCGCGCATGGGGGCGACTTTCCTGCATGGCGCCGCGGTGACCATCCACAAGGCGCAGGGCTCGCAATGGGAGCAGGTGCAGGTGTTTGCGCCCGACCTCTTCGTCGCCGCGCGCATGGGGCGGGTCGAGGCCGGCCAGCCGCTGTGGAAACGGCTGGCCTACGTGGCGATCACCCGCGCCTCCGAGCGGCTGCACTGGGTGGTGCGCAACCGCCTGTCGCGGCCCTCGGGGCTGTTGCGTACCGATGACCTCAAGGCGCCGGCGGTGGCGCTGGAACTGGAAGCACAGGAGAGCGACCTGCTATGAGCAACGGCCTCGACACGCCCTCGAACTTTGCCCGCCATCTCGGCTACGAACTGATGGAATGGCGCGAGGATTACGCCCGCTACGAGATGCCGATCACCGAGTTCCTCGGCAATCGCGGCGGCATCCCGCACGGCGGCGTGCACGCCACCCTGCTCGACAGTGCCATGGGGATCTCGGGCTGCTGGACCGGCGACCCGGAGATCCGCAAGACGGCGCTGACCCTGTCGCTGAACGTGCAGTATATCGGCCGGCCCTCCGGCACCCGGCTGATCTGCGAGGGCTTCCGCACCGGGGGAGGGCGCAGCACCTTCTTCGCCGAGGCGGTCCTCCGCGACGACACCGGCGTGTTGGTCGCCAAGGGCACCGGCGTATTCCGCCAGCGCACCAGCTGAGCCCGTGCTTGTGGCCCAGGTTTAAGGGGGCGCTGCCCCCTCTTGGCGCAAGCGCCAATTCACCCCCGAGGTATTTTAAAACCAGAGAAGGATAGGGCGCTGCGCCCCTGTCTTCTTCTGGCCTAAAATATCCCCGCCGGAGGCAGGCCGGACTCTGCGGCCGGGCGGGCGTTGGGATCAGTAGCCGGCGGCGCGGTCCACGAGATGCAGGAGCGGCTCTCCCGCCTCGCCGCGGCGGATGTTCTCGGCGATGACGCGGGACGCGCTGGGGACACGCGTCTCGGAAGCGATGTGCGGGGTGATCGTCACCTTGGGGTGGGCCCAGAACGGATGCTCGGCTGGCAGCGGCTCGGTTCGGAAGACGTCGAGCGTGGCATGGGCGATCTGGCCGCTGTCGAGCGCGGCGATCAGCGCGTCATCGACGATCAGCGGGCCGCGGCCGGGGTTTATGATGACGGCGCCACGCGGCAGTTGCGCGAGGCGCTCGGCGTCGAGCAGGTCGCGGGTGGCCGGGGTGTCGGGGAGCAGCAGAACGAGGATCTGCGCGCTCTGCAGCGCCTTCGCGAGGCCCTCGGGGCCGTGCCGTGTCGTGATTCCGGGGGCGGTCTTGGGGCTGCGCGACCAGCCGGTGACCGGGAAGCCCAGGGCGCGCAGCGCCTCGGCGCAGGCCAGCCCCAAAGTGCCAAGCCCGAGGATGGTGACCGGGCGCTCGCCGGCCAGCGGCGGCACCACCGGGCGCCACTCCTGCGCGGGGTTGGTGATGTAGGCGTCCATGCCGAGATGGTGGCGCAGCACGTGGCCGGTGACGTATTCCACCATGCCTTGGGTCAGCCCCTCGGAATCGACCATGCGCGCCAGCGGCACGGTGAGGGTCGGGTTGCCGGTGATCTTCTCGACCCCGGCCCAGAGGTTCAGCACCGCCTTGAGCGAGCTATAGGGCGAGAAGTCCTGCAGCGACGAGCCGGGCGCGTAGACCACGTAATCCACGCTCTCGGGGACTGCCTCGCAAGCGAGCGTGTAGGCGAGCCCGGTGGCATCGAGGGCGGTGCGCAGCGGCGTCTCGTACTCGGCCCAGAGTGCGGGGCCGGCGGCGAAGAGGATGGTGATCATGTCAGCGGGGCCTGTGGATATGGGCGCTCTGCACCAGTCCGAAGGCGATCATTAGCACCAGCATCGCCGAGCCGCCATAGCTCACCAGCGGCAGCGGCACGCCGACCACCGGGGCAAGCCCCATGACCATCGACATGTTGACGGCGAAGAACAGGAAGAAGGTGAGACCGACGCCAAGGATCAGCAGCGAGGAATAGCGGTCGCGGTTCTGCAGGGCGGCGACAATGCAGAACACCAGGATCAGCAGGTAGAGCACCAGCAGGGAGAAGCCGCCGACGAAGCCGAACTCCTCGGCCAGCGTGTTGAAGATGAAGTCGGTGTGCTTCTCTGGCAGGAAGTTCAGTCGCGACTGGGTGCCCTGCATGAAACCGCGCCCGGTCCAGCCGCCCGAGCCCATGGCGATTTTGGCCTGGGTGATGTGGTACCCGGCGCCGAGCGGGTCGGTAGAAGGATCGAGGAAGGTGTCGATCCGGCGGAACTGGTAGTCCTTCAGGAGCTGCCACGGCGTGCCGCGCGACAGGAACACGGTGTAGACCGCACCGCCCGCTGCGGCGACCACGACGGCGAAATAGGCCCAGTGCACCCCGGCGAGGAACATCATCACCCCGCCCGCCGTCATCAGCAGGATGGCCGTGCCGAGGTCGGGCTGGGTCAGCACCAGGAAGGTCGGGGTGACGATCAGGATCAGCGGCGCGATCACCCAGATCGGGCGCGACACGCGCTTCATCGGCAGCCAGTCGTAATAGGCCGCCAGCGCCATAACGAGCGCGATCTTCATCACCTCGGAGGGTTGCAGCCGCATGAAGCCGATATCGATCCAGCGCTGCGCCCCCATGCCGACGGCGCCGAACAGCTCCACCGCCACCAGCAGCGCCAGCGCCGCGAGATAGATCAGCGCCGAGAGGTTGCGCCAAAGCCAGATCGGCACCATCGCGGTGATGAACATCGCCGCGAGGCCGAGGCCGAAGCGCTCCATCTGCGGCTCGGCCCAGGGCTGCAGCGAGCCGCCGGCGACCGAGTAGAGCATCAGGAAGCCGACGCAGGCCACCGCCGTGAGCAGGATGATCAGCGGCCAGTTCAGGTAGAGCACCTTGCGCCAGCCGGAGGGGACCGTCTTGACGGTATACTCGAGATAGCTCATGCGCGGCGTCCCGCCTCGGCTGCGCGCTCGGCGCGCTCGCGCTCGAGCCGTTCCTGTTGGGCCTGAATGCGGTCGCGGTCGCCGGCAGGGTAGGCCTCGAGCGGCGGCGTGCCCTTGTAGAGCGCCTGCAGCGTGATGTCGCGCGCGATCGGTGCGGCGGTCGAGGATCCGCCACCGCCGTGCTCGACCACCACCGACACCGCGATGCGCGGCGCCTCGTAGGGGGCGAAGTTCACGAAGAGCGCGTGGTCGCGCTCTTCCCAGGGCACATCCTGGTTGCGCACCACGCGGTTGAGCACCTGGCTGGTGCCGGTCTTGCCGGCCATGCGCATATCTTCGGCGATGATGCGCGAGCGATAGGCGGTGCCCCGGCGGTTGTTGGAGACGATGAACATCGCCTTCCGGATCATCTTGAGATGCGCCGGATCGATATCGAGCGGCTCGCCGGCGCGCGAGGGGGTCTGCATCCCGCCGACGCTGCGAACCAGACGCGGCTGCACGGCGCGGCCTGTCGCCACGCGCGCGACCATGACGGCCTGTTGCAGCGGCGAGGTCAGCACGTAGCCCTGCCCGATGGAGGCGTTCACCGTGTCGCCGATGCGCCATTCGGCGTCGCGCTCGCGGCGTTTCCACTCCTTGTCGGGCATCAGCCCGGCGGTGACCGCCGACATCGGCACGTCGGGGGCGGCGCCGAGCCCAAGCTTGCGGCCCATCTCGGCGATGCGGTCGATGCCGACCTTCAGGGCGAGATCGTAGTAATAGACATCGCAGCTGTCGCGCAGGCTCTGCTCGAGGTTCACATGGCCGTGGCCCGAGCGTTTCCAGCAGTGGAACCGGCGCGAGCCAACCTCCATGTGGCCGGGGCAGTAGACCGTCTCGTCGGGGCCGACGAGACCGGCATCGAGCGCCGCCAGAGCGGTGACGATCTTGAAGGTCGAGCCCGGGGGATAGGCGTCCTGCACGGTCTTCGAGGCCAGCGGGCGGTGGTTGTTCTCGCGCAGCACACCGTAATCGGCGACGGAAATGCCGCGCACGAACTTGTTGGGGTCGTAGGAGGGGGCCGAGGCGATGGCGAGCACGTCGCCATGCTCGAGATCCATCACCACCGCCGAGGCGCTTTCCTCTCCGAGCCTTGCCTTGATGTAATCCTGCAGCTCGCTGTCGACGGTGAGCTGCATGTCGGCGCCGGCCTCGCCCTCGCGCCGGTCGAGCTCGCGCATGACGCGCCCCACGGCGTTGACCTCGACCCGCTTGGCGCCGGCGGAGCCGCGAAGCTGTTCCTCGAACTTGGCTTCGATGCCGACCTTGCCGATCTGGAACCGCGGGATGCGCAGCACCGGTTCGGGGTCTTCGTAGCGGGCAAGATCGCGCTCCGAGACCGGGCCGACATAGCCCACCACATGGGCGAAGGTCTCGCGTTGCGGATAGACCCGGCTGAGGCCGACCTCGGGGGTGACGCCGGGCAGGGCAGGGGCGTTGACCGCGACGCGGCTGATCGCGTCCCAGCTCACCCGGTCGGCCACGGTGACCTGAAGGAAGGGCGGCGACGTGCGCATCTCTTCCAGCGCGCGCTCGACATCCTCGGGCTTGAGGTCGACCAGCGCCGAGAGCCGGCCGATGACGTCCTCGACGTCGCCGGCATCCTCGCGCCGCATGGTGATGCGGTAGGTCTGCTCGTTCTCGGCGATGACCCGGCCTTCGCGGTCGAAGATGCGGCCGCGGGACGGCGGGATGAGGTGGATGTTGATGCGGTTCTCTTCCGCCATCAGGCGGAATTCGGCGGCCTGATCGACCTGCATGTGCCGCATGCGCAGCCCCAGCACCCCGGCAAAGGCGATCTGGGCTCCGCCCAGCAGCAGGCCGCGCCGGGTCATCCGGCGGCTGCTTTCGGCGCTGTCACGCGGTGTGCGTCTCACAGGCTTCTCCCGGCATGATCGAAATCGCCCGGCGCCAAGCGGCGCACTCCGAGCAGACCCTGCGACAGGATCACCACCAGCGGATAGACCGCGACGGTGGTGGCATATCGCATCAGGGTCAGGAAAGCGGTTCCGGTCGGCACGATCAAGAGGGCAAGCACAAGGCGATACGCGATCGTGATCGCCAGCAGCACCACGGCGACCCGCAGCCATTCCATCAGGAAGGTGGTCTCGCGGTCGCGACGGTCGCGCGACTTGAGGAACTCGGTGGCCATCAGCATCAGCGCCGCCCAGAGCCCGGGCGGGCGCTGGAACAGGATGTCGGCCAGCAGCATGACGCCGGCAATCGACAGCGCCGGAACATAGTCGGGCCGGCGCAGCACCCATGCAAAGCACAGGGCCACGAGAATGTCGGGGCCGGCGAAGCGCGGCGGCATCATGTCGAGCGGCAGCAGGCGATAGAACATCACCACCAGCGCGATCCCGACAAAGGCCGCGCGCATGATCCAGATGCGGGCGGGGCGGGCCTCAGCCATCGCCTGGCGCCTCTTCCGGCGGCAGCGGCGCCTCGGTGCCCGGCGGTACCTCGGGCAGGATCAGCGCCGAGGGCGAGCTGACCCGGCGCGCGCCGTGGTCGCGCAGGACGCGCAGGAACTCGAGCCGCTCGTAATCGGCGGCGAGGCGCACCCGCAGGCGGCCGCCGGGGTCCTCGGCCACCTGGCCGATCAGCAGCCCCGGCGGGAACACCTCGCCATCGCCGCTGGTGACGATGCGGTCGCCCGGGCGCACCTGGTCGGGATCCTCAAGGAAGTCGATCGGCGGCGCGGCGGAGTTGTCGCCGGTGATCAGCGCGCGCTGCCCCGAGGGCTGGATGATCGCCGGGATGCGGCTGGTGGCGTCGGTGAGCAGGATCACCCGGCTCGTGTTGGCCCCCACGCCCGAGATCCGCCCCACGAGGCCGATGCCGTCCATGGTGGCCCAGCCGTCGACGATGCCATCGCGCGAGCCCACGTTGATCAGCACCGACTGCCGGAACGGCGAGCCGCTGTCGGCCAGCACCACGCCGGTGATGTAGGTCAGCCGCGGGTCGAGCCGGACGTTGTTGAGATCGCGCAGCCGGGCGTTCTCCTGCTCGAGCTGCAGCGCGGCCTCCTTCCAGGCGGTCATCCGGCGCAGCTCGCGGCGTAGCTCCTGGTTCTGATCGTAGATGCGCTGGTAGCTCTGGAAATCGCGCAGGATGCGTACCGCGCCGGTCACCGGCGCCATCGCCCAGTCGAAGCCCGGCATCACCGTGTCGACGATCTGCGCCCGGAAGCGCTCGGCCCGCGGGCTGTCGATGCGCCAGAAGATGAACAGACCCACGAGGCACAGCAGCAGAACCGCCAGAAGCAGGCGCTTCAGCGGACCGGCATAGTCCTCGGAATTGGTCCCGTGCTTCGCCATTCAACTCATCTTAGCGTCGGCGGGCGGCGCCGCGAAGGGCCGTCACGAATCGTAGTCGATGGCGTGACGCAGCTGCTTTTCGTATTCCAGCGCCTTGCCGGTGCCGAGCGCCACGCAGTTCAGGCTCTCGTCGGCGATGGACACCGCCAGCCCGGTCTGCTCGCGCAGCGCCAGGTCGAGCTCGCCCAGCAGCGCGCCGCCGCCGGTCAGCATGACGCCACGGTCGACGATGTCGGCGGCGAGGTCCGGCGGGGTGGCCTCGAGCGCGGTCATCACCGCCTCGCAGATCGCCTGCACCGGCTCGGAGAGCGCCTCGGCCACCTGGGCCTGGCTGATCTCGGTTTCCTTCGGCACGCCGTTGAGAAGGTCGCGGCCGCGGATCTGCATCGACGAGCCACGCCCGTCATCGGGCATGCGCGCCGTGCCGATCGAGGTCTTGATGCGCTCGGCGGTGGATTCGCCCACGAGCAGGTTCTGCTGGCGGCGCAGATAGTTGACGATGGCCTCGTCCATGCGGTCACCGCCGACGCGCACCGAGCGCGCGTAGACGATGTCGCCCAGCGACAGCACCGCCACCTCGGTGGTGCCGCCACCGATATCGACCACCATCGAGCCGGTCGGATCGGTGATTGGCATGCCGGCCCCGATGGCCGCGGCGATCGGCTCGGCGATGAGCCCGGCCTTGCGGGCCCCGGCGCTCAGCACCGACTGGCGGATGGCGCGTTTCTCGACCGGGGTGGCGCCGTGCGGCACGCAGACGATGATCTTCGGCTTCGAGAAGGTCGAGCGCTTGTGCACCTTGCGGATGAAGTGCTTGATCATCTCCTCGGCGGTGTCGAAATCGGCGATCACGCCCTCGCGCATCGGCCGGATGGCCTCGATCGAGCCGGGGGTGCGGCCGAGCATCAGCTTGGCATCCTCGCCCACCGCGAGCACCTTCTTGACGCCGTCTTTCACGTGGTAGGCCACCACGGACGGTTCGGACAGGATGACCCCGCGTCCCTTGACGTAGACCAGCGTGTTCGCGGTCCCGAGGTCGATTGCCATGTCCGCCGAGAAGGCGCCCATGAGTCTGTCCAGTCCAAACATATAACGTCCTGCCCCAATGATAGGATGGGCCTGCGACTCTACCCGAGCCCAAGCCGGAGCCCTTATAGGACTGCTTGGGCGCTGGCGAAAGGGGCTGGGAGGCGCAAATCAGCGTGAAACCGCCGCAGCACACGCTCGCGTGTAAACGGCGTGCAGTTGGCTGTTTCCCCGCAGGGCCTCCGCCCGACCTCGCCGTGTCCTCGACGCTGACGGTCGCGGCTGCGGCCGGCGCGCTCTTGTTGCCCCGCGCCCGGGCTGGCATAGCTCTGGGGAACGCAAGCAAGGGGACAAGGCATGGGACTGACCGTCTATCTTTCCGGAGAGATCCACACCGACTGGCGCGAGCAGATCATCGAGGGCGCGCAGGGGCTCGACGTGACCTTTTCCGCGCCGGTGACCGATCACGCCGCCAGCGACGATTGCGGCGTGGCGATCCTCGGGGCCGAGGAGAGCAAGTTCTGGCACGACCGCAAGGGCGCGCAGGTCAACGCGATCCGCACCCGCAAGGGCATCGCCGATGCCGATATCGTGGTGGTGCGCTTCGGCGACAAGTACAAGCAATGGAATGCCGCCTTCGACGCGGGCTACGCCGCCGCCCTCGGCAAGTCGCTGATCATCCTGCAGCCCGCCGAGCATGACCACGCCCTCAAGGAGGTCGACGCCGCCGCCCTCGCGGTGGCCCGCCAGCCCGGCGAGGTGGTCGAGATCCTGCGCTACGTCCTGACCGGCACCCTGCCGGGCTGAGCCTGCAGACAGGGGCGCCCCCAACCCCTGCCAGGCCGGGCAAAGGCGCGCCCCTGTCTTCTCTACGTCGCAAAATACTCCCGCCGGAGGCAGGCCCTCCGGCGCCACCCGCACCACGTCGGGCAAGGCCGCCCCCCCCCCAACCGCCCGCCCTCTCACACCGCCCGGCAAAGCCACGCCCGCAGCTTCTCTACGTCCAAAAATACTCCCGCCGGAGGCATGCCCGAGCGTGCCGCCTGCGCATCGCCGGGGCAGCGCTTCTCCTTCCCGCTTCCCGCGGCGCGCCAGCCGTGGCAAGATCGCGCGGCGGTTGTGCCGCGATGCAGCAGAGCCGGGTATCATCAGTGTCAGTCATCACAAGGAACGTGACCGTGATCAACGAATTCAAGGATTTCATCGCCAAGGGCAACGTCATGGACATGGCGGTGGGGATCATCATCGGGGCGGCCTTCACCGCCATCGTGCAGTCGCTGGTGGGCGACATCCTCAACCCGATCATCGCGCTGTTCACTGGCGGGATCGATTTCACCGGCTGGTTCTACGCGCTCGACGGCAATGAGTATGCTTCGCTCGATGCCGCGACCGAGGCCGGCGCGCCGGTCTTCGCGGTGGGCAAGTTCATCATGGCGGTGATCAACTTCTTCATCATCGCCTTCGTGGTCTTCATGCTGGTGAAGATGGTCAACCGGGTGAAGGCCGCCGCCGAGAAGCCCGACGAGGTCGCGCCCGAGGTCAAGACCGGCCCGTCCGAGCTCGACATCCTGATCGAGATCCGCGACGCGCTGAACAAGTGAGCCGGGCGGGCGCCCTTTGGGGGCGCCTAGCCTTTCCACCCGCGCAGCCCGGCTTCCCGCTTCGCCCGGTTGCGCGGCGCGGGTCGCTTCGCTAACAGACCCGGACCAGCGAAGAGGGTGCCATGAGCCGAGCCATCAAAATCGCCTGCGGCAGCGTTGTCGTGGGCCTCGTGGTCCTTGCGATCAAGACCCTCGCATGGTGGCTCACCGGTTCGGTTGCGCTGCTCTCGGATGCGCTCGAGAGCATCGTCAACGTGGCGACGGCGCTGGCGGCGCTGGTGGCGCTGCGCATCGCGGCGCAGCCGGCGGACGCGGATCACCCGTTCGGGCATCACAAGGCCGAGTATTTCAGCGCCGTGCTCGAGGGCGTTCTGATCATCGTCGCGGCGATCCTGATCCTGCGCGAGGCGTGGAGCGCCTGGCAGGCGCCACGGTTGATCGAAGAGCCCTGGCTCGGGCTCGGCATCAACCTCGTGGCCAGCGCGATCAACGCGGTCTGGTCCTTCGTGCTGATCCGCGCGGGCCGAAAGCTCTTCTCGCCGGCGCTCGAGGCCGATGGCAAGCATCTGCTCACGGATGTCTTCACCTCCGCCGGTGTCACCGTCGGCATCGTCGCGGCGGTGCTGACCGGCTGGAGCTGGCTCGATCCGGCGCTGGCGGCGCTGGTCGCCGTGAATATCCTCTGGGCCGGCTGGCAGGTGATGCGCCATTCGGTTGGCGGGCTGATGGACGCGGCGGCGCCGGAAGGCGAGCTCGAGCAGATGCGGGCGCTGATCTCGGCCAATGCCGAGGGCGCGGTCGAGGCGCATGACCTGCGCTCGCGCCGGGCGGGCAGCGCGCTTTTCGTCGAGTTTCACCTCGTGGTGCCGGGCGAGATGACGGTGGACGCGGCGCATGACATCTGCGACCGCATCGAGCACGCGCTGCACGCGAGCTTCGAGGGCAGCCGGGTGACGATCCATGTCGAACCCGAGCACAAGGCAAAGCACAGCGGCATCGTGGTGCTCTGACCTCCGAGCGCGGCCGCGCTCATTCAGGGCAGGCGGTCAGCACGTGCCGGCGTCCGTCAGGCGCCGGCACACTACTTGCTCAGAGAACGCTCTCCGGCGCCACGACATCGCGCCCCAGCGCCTCGGCCACGGGCGCATTGGTGAGCTGGCCCGCGTGCACGTTGAGCCCCGCCAGAAGGTGGCGATCCTCGGCGCAGGCCTGTTTCCAGCCCTTGTTCGCCAGCGCCATCACGAAGGGCAGGGTGGCGTTGCCAAGCGCGATGGTCGAGGTGCGCGGCACCGCGCCGGGCATGTTGGCGACGCAGTAATGCTGGATGCCGTCGACCTCGTAGACCGGATCGTCATGGGTGGTCGCCCGCGAGGTCTCGAAGCAGCCGCCCTGATCGATCGCCACGTCCACCAACACCGCGCCGTGCTTCATCAGCCCGAGCATCTCGCGGCTGATCAGCTTGGGTGCGGCAGCACCGGGGATCAGCACCGCGCCGATCACCATGTCGGCCTCGGGCAGCAGCTCGACCAGCGCGCCCTCGGTGGAGTAGCGGTTGCGGAAGGTGGTGCCGAACACGTCATCGAGATAGCGCAGCCGCGGCAGCGAGCGGTCGAGCACGGTGACATGCGCACCCATCCCGGCGGCGATGCGGGCCGCGTGGGTGCCGACATTGCCGCCGCCAAGCACCACGACGTTGGCCGGGCCGACACCGGGCACGCCGCCCATCAGCACGCCACGCCCGCCATTGGCCTTCTGCAGCGACCACGCCCCCATCTGCGGCGCGAGCCGCCCGGCGACCTCCGACATCGGCGCCAGCAGCGGCAACCCGCCACGCTCGTCGGTCACCGTCTCGTAGGCGATGCAGGTGGCCCCCGAGGCCAGCAGATCGTCGGTCTGGGCGGGATCGGGGGCGAGGTGGAGATAGGTGAAGAGCAGCTGCCCCTCGCGCAGCATGGCGCGCTCGGCCGCCTGCGGCTCCTTGACCTTGACGATCATCTCGGCGCCGTCGAACACGTCCTTGGCGCTGGCCACGATGGTGGCCCCGGCGGCGGTGTAGTCGGCATCCTCAAAGCCCGCGCCGAGCCCGGCGCCGCTCTGGATCAGCACCTCGTGGCCCTGCGACACCGCCTCGCGGGCGGCGTTGGGCGTCAGGCCGACGCGGAATTCCTGCGCTTTGACCTCTGTGGGGCATCCGAGTTTCATGGCTGAGTCCTCCCTAAGTTCTCTGCCTGAATCGTGACAGCGGTGGCTTGCAATTTCCCGCCGGATTTGCTGCGTTGCGGCCGGGGTTCTTCGCAGAACCTTCGACGAATTGCGCCTTTCTTGAAAGAACCTGCCATGGACCTCGACGATATCGACCGCCGCATCCTGCGCGTGCTGCAGAAGCAGGGGCGCATGTCGAATGCCGAGCTCTCCGAGCAGGTGCATCTCTCGGCCTCGGCCTGCCACCGCCGGGTGCAGCGGCTCGAGAGCGAGGGCATCATCCGCGGCTACGTGGCGCTGCTCGACGCGCGCAAGATGAACATGCCGACCACGGTGTTCGTCGAGATCACGCTCAGCGCGCAGGCCGACGAGGTGCTCGAGGCTTTCGAGAAGGCGGTGGCGCGGATTCCGGACGTGCTCGAGTGCCACCTGATGGCGGGCAGCGCCGATTACATCCTCAAGGTCGTCGCCGAGGACACCGAGGATTTTGCCCGCATCCACCGCCAGCACCTGACCCGGCTTCCGGGCGTGGCGCAGATGCAGTCGAGCTTCGCGCTGCGCACCGTCTTCAAGACCACTGCCCTGCCGGTCTGACCCGCCCCGGTTGCGCGAACATGCCGCAGCGTCCGCATGGGCAGTTGCACGGGCTTCAATTGTCTGACATATCAAATGTCAGACAATTGAAATGGGCGCCCTGCGCGCCGGGGGAGGGCAGCATGTCTTGGGATCACGTCATCATCGGAGCCGGCAGCGCGGGCTGCGTTCTGGCCAAGCGGCTGGCCGAGGCCGGGCGCCGGGTCCTGCTGCTCGAGGCGGGCGGGCGCGACACCTATCACTGGATCCACATCCCGATGGGCTACCTCTACTGCATCGACAACCCGCGCACCGACTGGTGCTACCGCACCGCCCCCGATCCCGGGCTCAACGGGCGCGCGCTGCTCTATCCGCGCGGCAAGGTTCTGGGCGGCTGCTCGTCGATCAACGGCATGCTCTACCTGCGCGGACAGGCGGCGGATTACGACGGCTGGCGCCAGATGGGCCTGACCGGCTGGGGCTGGGACGACGTGCTGCCCTATTTCAAGAAGAGCGAGGATTTCGTCGAGGGCGAAAGCGAGATGCACGGCGCGGGCGGCGAGTGGCGGGTCGAGAACCAGCGCCTGCACTGGCCGGTGCTCGACGACTGGATGGAGGCCGCGCACGAGGCCGGGCTGCCCAAGGTCACCGATTTCAACACCGGCGACAACGAGGGCGTGGGCTATTTCCGCGTCAACCAGCGCAACGGCTGGCGGATGAACACCGCCAAGGCCTTCTTGCGCACCACCGACAGTGAAAACCTCCGGGTCGAGACCCACGCCCATGTCACCGGGCTGATCTTCGAGGGCAAGAAAGTCGTGGGCGTCGCCTACGAGCAGAACGGCCAGCCGCGCGAGGCGCGCTGCGGTGGCGACGTGATCCTCTCGGCCGGCGCGGTGAACTCGCCGCAGCTGCTGCAGCTCTCGGGCATTGGCCCGGCGGAGGAGCTGCGCGCGCATGGCATCGAGGTGAAACACGACGCGCCGGGGGTGGGCGGCAACCTGCAGGACCACCTGCAGCTGCGCTGCTCGTGGCGGCTCACCGGGGCCAAGACGCTCAACCAGATGGCCAACTCGCTGATGGGCAAGATGGCGATCGGGCTGGAATACGTCGCCCGGCGCTCTGGGCCGATGTCGATGGCCCCCTCGCAGCTCGGCGCCTTCGCCAAGTCGCGCGAGGGGCTGGCCACGGCGGATGTGGAGTTCCACGTGCAGCCGCTGTCGCTCGACGCCTTCGGCCAGCCGCTCCACAGCTACCCGGCAATCACCGCCAGCGTCTGCAACCTGCGGCCCGAAAGCCGCGGCACCATCCGGCTGGCCTCGAACGACCCGAAGGACGCGCCGATCATCGCGCCGAACTACCTCTCGACCGAGGGCGACCGCCGCGTCGCGGTGGACAGCATCCGCCTGTCGCGCCGCATCATGACGCAAGGGGCGATGGCGAAGTATACCCCCGAGGAGATCAAGCCGGGGGCGGAGTACCAGACCGACGAGGAGGTGGCGAAGGCTGCAGGCGATGTCGGCACGACGATCTTCCACCCGGTGGGCACGGTGCGCATGGGGACGGACGGCGCGGCGCCGCTCGACGCGGAATGCCGGATGAAGGGGCTCGCCGGGCTGCGCGTGGTCGATGCCAGCGTCATGCCGACGATCACCAGCGGCAACACCAACTCGCCGACCATCATGATCGCCGAGAAGGCGGCGGATATAATCCTGCGTGGGTGAGGTGGGCGCTCCTGCCTTGGGCTTGCGCTTGTGGAGGCGTTGGATGCCTCCGGCGGGAGTATTTTTGACGTAAAGAAGGGCAGAGCGCCGTGCGGGGCGGATGGGGTTTGCTCTTGGGGCGCTTGTTGGGGTGTGGCACGGGGAGAGCCCAGCCGGGGTGGGCCTGGCGGGGCTGGGTGCCTCCGGCGGGAGTATTTGGGGCGTAGAGAAGAGCAGGGCGCGATGCTGGGGCGGTTGGGGCCTGCTCTTGGGGCGCTGGTTGGGGGCGTTGCTCGGCGGGAGCCCGGCAGGGGGGGGCTTGGCTTGGTGGGGTTGGTGCCTCCGGCGGGAGGACTTTGGACATAGAGAAGACGCGGGGCGGTCAGTCCTGCTTGGGTTTGTCGTCGTACTGGCCCGAGAGGATGCGGGCGGCGTTGCCCTCGGGGTCGTCATACTGCTTCGTGCGCACGGTGATGACGAAGAACAGCAGGCCCATGCCGCCGAGGAAGAGCGAGATCGGGATCAGGTAGAGCAGGATGTTCATGGCGGGTCCTTGTTGAGAGGTCAGCGCAGGCGCAGCGCGTTGAGCGACACGGTGATCGAAGAGGCCGACATCGCCAGAGCGGCGATCAGCGGCGAGCAGAGCCCGGCGATCGCCAGCGGCACGGCGATGACGTTGTACCAAGTGGCGATGGCGAAGTTCTCGCGGATGCGGCGCGTGGCCTTCTTCGAGACCGTGAGCGCGTCCGGCACCGGTGCCAGCGAATTGCCGAGCAGCACGATGTCGGAGGCGACGCGGGCGGCGTCGAGCGCCGAGGCCGGCGAGATCGACACATGCGCGCCAGCGAGCGCCGCGGTGTCGTTGAGCCCGTCGCCCACCATCAGCACCCTCGCGCCCTCGTCCGAGAGCGCCTTGACGCGCGCAGCCTTGTCCTGCGGCAGCGCCTCGGCGATCCATTGCGGGATGCCCAGCCGCAGTGCCAGCGCCTCGACGGCGGCGGTGCTGTCGCCCGACATCAGGATCACCCGCTTGCCGGCCTCGATGAGCGCCCGCACCGTCTCTTCGGCACCGTGGCGCAGGCTGTCGGTGAAGGTGAAGACCTGCGCTGGCCCGTCGCCGACCGCGAGCCAGGTGGCGGTGAGCTCCGAGCTGCCGCCGCCGACCCAGGCGGCGCGGCCGAGCCGTACGCGGCGGCCCTGCCAGAGCCCCTCGGTGCCGTGGCCCGGCATCTCGGTGATGTCTGTCACGGGGGCGGGGGTGAGGCCCTTGGCGCGCAGCTCGGAGGTCAGGGCGACCGATAGCGGGTGCGCAGAGCCTTCCGCCAGCGCCAGCGCGATCTGCAGGTCGGCGCGGGTGAAATCGTCGGTGTTGGTGACCTCTGGCGCGCCGGCGGTCAGCGTGCCGGTCTTGTCGAACACCACCGTGTCGACCTCCGACAGCCGCTCTAGCGCGGTGGCGTCCTTGATCAGCAGGCCCTTCTTGAACAGCCGCCCAGAGGCGGCGGTGGTCACCGCGGGCACTGCAAGCCCAAGCGCGCAGGGGCAGGTGATGATCAGCACCGCCGCGGCGATGTTGAGCGCGACGCGGAAATCCTGCGTGTAGAGATACCAGCCGACGAAGGCGAGGGCCGACAGGATATGGACGCCCGGCGCGTAGAGCTTGGCGGCCTTGTCGGCCAGCGGCGTGTAATTGGAGCGGCCCGACTCGGCCACCGCCACCAGGTCCGCCATGCGGTGCAGCGAGGTCTCGCGGCCCACCGCGGTGGCGCGCACCACCAACGGGCCGGTGAGGTTGACCTCGCCGGCGCTGACCAGGGTGCCGGGGGCGGCATAGACCGGGACGGTCTCGCCGGTAAGCAGCGAGCGGTCGAGCTCGGACTGGCCCTGCGTGATTTCGCCATCGACCGGCATCCGCCCGCCGGGGCGCACCCGCAGCAGATCGCCGATGCGCAGATCGGCGACCGAGACCTGCTCCTCGCCATTCTCCGTCAGCCGCCAGGCGCGCGGCACCTCGAGCGCCGCCAGCTCCTCGGCGGCGGAGCGTGCGATGGAGCGGGTGCGGTGATCGAGATAGCGCCCCGTCAGAAGGAAGAAGGTCAGCGCGATGGCGGCGTCGAAATAAGCGTGCTCGCCAGAGAGCGAGGTCTCCCAGAGCGAGGTCACCACCGCCAAGAGGATCGCCAGCGAGATCGGCACGTCCATGTTGAGCCACCCGGCGCGCAGCGCGCTCCAGGCGTTGCGGAAGAAGATCTGCCCCGAGAAGGCGATGGTCGGCAGGGTGATCGCGGCCGAGACCCAGTGGAACATGTCGCGCGTCGGCCCCTCGGCCCCGGACCAGACCGAGATCGACAGCAGCATGACGTTCATCATGGCAAAGCCCGCCACCGCGAGCCGCATCAGCAGGTCGCGCCCGGCCTTGTCGGTCTGGGTGGCGGACAGCGCGCCGGTGTCGAGCTCGTAGGCCTCGTAACCGGCGGCGGTGACCACCGGGATCAGGTCTTCTGCGGTGAGGCCGGCATCGGCCTCGACCGAGACCCGCTTCATGGTGAGGTTGATGCGGGCGCTGCGCACGCCCGGGGTTGCGGCGAGGGCGCTTTCGACGCCGCGGATGCAGTTGGCGCAATGGATGGTGGGCAGCGACAGCACCACGTGGCTGTCATCGGGCAGCTGCGCCTCGGCCAGGGCCTCGGCGGCGGGAGCGGCGGAGCAGGCGGGGCAGGCCGAGACCTGCGGGCGCATCGCTGCGGTCATCGCGTCATTCCTTGACGTAGAGTTCCAGGCGCTGCTCGAAGAGGGTGCCGTCATGGGCCTCTGCGGTCAGCCAGATGTTCCAGTAGCCCGGCGCCAGCGCATCTTCGGCCACGTAGGCGCGGCCGTCAAAGCGGAACTCGGGCTCGCGGTCGTCGCGCACCGTGGTGGTGCGCCCAACCTTGGCCGAGAAGCGCGCCGGGCGAACGGGGTAGCCCTTGTCGTCGGTGATGGCGAGGGCGAGGAGCCCGTCCTCGTGGGTGGTCTCGACGCTCCAGCCAAGCGCCTCCTGCGCCGCGCGGCGGTCGTCGAAGGTCTGGCTGGCGACGTAGGAGTTCTTCACCTGCAGGCCCGGAAAGGTGTTCACCGCGTTGAAGGCCAGCGCCAGGTTGACCGCGATGATCACCCCGAAGGCGCCGACGAAGATGGCCAGGACGTGCCAGCCGGTGAGTTTGAAATCCTTGGTCATCAGTTGTCCCGTCCGTTGAACACGGTGTCCTTGGTGGCGCTGTGGCCGGTGGTGGTGTCTTCCAGGCGCAGCTCGAACTCGGTGCGCTCGGCCTGCGCCGCGTCGCTGCCGGCGGGGGCGGTCACGTAGACGCGCTGCAGGTAGGTCTCGTTCGCGGGCACATCGACGATCAGATCGTCCTCGCCCTCGAGCGTGATGGCAAGCCTGTCATTGTCGGCAATGGAGAGCGCGAAGGGCCGTTCCTCGCCATGCTTGTTGCGCAGGCGCACGTCGTAGGTGTTGCGGATCGAGCCATCCGAGAGCACCACGAAGGTCGGGTTGCGCACCGGGGCGACGGTCATCTCGACATCGGGGCGCAGCACGAGGGCGACCATAAGCCCGATGCCGACCAGCGACCAGAGCGCGGTGTAGAGGATGACGCGGGGGCGGAAGACGTGCTTCCAGACGGCGCGGGGGGCTTCACCGGCGCGCTCGCGGGTCTCGTCGGAGAGCGCGAGATAGTCGATCAGTCCACGCGGCTTGCCGATCTTCTCCATGATGTCGTCGCAGGCGTCGATGCAGAGCGCGCAGGTGATGCAGGCGAGCTGCTGGCCGTCGCGGATGTCGATCCCCATCGGGCAGACGTTGACGCAGGCGCGGCAGTCGATGCAGTCGCCGAGGTTCTCGGCGCCTTCGCCCTTGCGGTGCTTGCCGCGCGGCTCGCCGCGCCAGTCGCGGTAGCCGACGGTGAGGGTGTCCTCGTCCATCATCGCGGCCTGAATGCGCGGCCAGGGGCAGGCATAGATGCAGATCTGCTCACGGGCGAAGCCGCCGAAGGCGAAAGTGGTTGCGGTGAGCACCAGCATGGTGGTGTAGGCGACCGGGTGGGCGTTGCCGGTGACAAGGTTGACCAGCAGGGTGGGCGCGTCGGTGAAGTAGAAGATCCACGCGCCGCCGGTGGCCAGCGCGATCAGGAACCACGCCACCCACTTGGTGATCCGCAGGCGGATCTTGCGGACATCCCATTTCTTCTGACGGTGCAGGCGCAGGCGGGCGTTGCGGTCGCCCTCGATCCAGCGCTCGACGAGGATGAAAAGGTCGGTCCAGACGGTCTGCGGGCAGGCATAGCCGCACCAGACCCGCCCGAGCGCCGAGGTGAACAGGAAGAGCCCGAGGCCCGCCATCACCAGAAGGCCGGCGACGAAGTAGAACTCGTGCGGCCAGATCTCGATGAAGAAGAAAAAGAAGCGCCGGTTGGCAAGGTCGAGCAGCACCGCCTGATCGGGCAGTTCCGGGCCACGGTCCCAGCGGATCCACGGGGTGATATAGTAGATGCCGAGCATCACCGCCATCAGCCACCATTTGAGATTGCGGAAATTCCCGCTCACGCGGCGCGGGAAGATCGGTTCGCGCGCCTCGTAGAGGGAGGGGGCAGGTTGATGGGTATCAGCCACGGGGATTCGCTCCGGTGTCAGTTTGCCTGTTGTCGGCCCTTTTCGCGCCGGTGGGTCGCGCAAACATTGATATGCATCAATATCTACATCCCCGATTAAGCTTTGACCGCCTCCCGGCGGAGCCACGATACGAAGTGTCGCAGGGGCGGACGGGCGACCCCGGGGCGGGTGACCAGATAGTACCCCTTCTTGCGCGTATCCTCGAACAGAAGCCGCAAGCGGCCGGCTCTGATGTCGGGTTCGACGAAGAGCCGGGCGGTGATCGCCACGCCCTGACCCTGCCGCGCCGCCTCGATCATCATGTTGCCGGGCAGGCCGGTCATGCCGCGGCTGCGGTCCTGCTCGACCCCGTGCTCGGCGAACCAGTCGGTGGCCTCGTTGGTGCCAAGCTCCTGCAGCCACGGGAACGGGCGCAGGTCGGCGGGGCTGGCGATCTCGCGGTCGCCGACGAGATCGGTGGCGGCGACGACGACGATGGGGGAGAGGACCAGCAGTGTGCTCTCGAGCCCCGGCCAGTCGCCGTTGCCGTAGCGGATTGCCACGTCGAGCCCGCCGGGCTCGGGCGTGCGCAGCGCGGCGGAGGGGTCGATGGTAAGGCTGATCTCGGGGTGGCGGGCGCGAAACAGCGGCAGGCGCGGCATCAGCCAGACCGCCGCAAAGCCCGGCGTGGCCGAGATCTCGAGCGGGCGGTCGGCATCGCGGCCCGTCAGCTCGTCCGTGGTCTGCAGCATGGTGCCGAACCCCTCGAGCAGCGCCTCGGCCAGCCGCGTGCCCTCGGCGCTGAGCTGCATCCGCCGTCCGTGCCGGTCGAGCAGGGGCACGCCCATGTGGCTTTCGAGGTTGCGGATCTGCTGGCTGATCGCGGCATGGCTGACGTTGAGCGCGCGCCCCGCTTCGGCCACCGAGCCGCAATCGGCATAGGCGGCGAAGGCGCGCAGCGCCGAGAGGGGCGGGAGGGCGGACCAGTCCATGTCAGATGATCTTACATAGGCGAATTCTTCCTGACTCGCCCGAAACGGCACATTGCGTCAAGTATGAGCGTAGGAAAACGCTAGAACAGGAGACGCGATATGCTCGGGATCTACGCCAGAACTTTCATGACCGCCAGCCGACTGGACCAGGACAAGCGCCGCTGGAGCGTCAGCGAACGCAACGAGGCCGAGAGGCTGCGCCGCGCCAACGGTCGCCCGGAGGCCCGCCGCTGGTGAAAGCCAAAGATGCACCGAAGGGTGATGTTTTTTGGGGCCTGCTCTTGATCGCATCGAGGGTGGGCCCATACTGTTGGGTATCCCTCGTATGAGTGCTGCCGTTTGGGCACAAAAAAACGCCGGTGCCCCTGGAAACGCGCGAACAGGATGGGGCACCGGCGCCGGCCTCCGGGCCTTGCGGCCCGAAGGTGTTCTGTAGAGGGGATTACTCGCCCCCGCCGAGCCCGTGGACATAGGTGGCCACGGCGCGGATCTCCGCCTCGCTCAGATCGGCCCCGCCCATCGGCGGCATGATGCCGTAGCGGGCGTTGTAGACCGTCTCGTGCAGCGTCTCGTAATCGCCGCCATAGAGCCAGATCGCGTCGGTCAGGTTCGGCGCGCCCTGCATGCGGTCGCCGGTGCCGTCCTCGGCGTGGCAGGAGGCGCAGTTGATGTCGTAGACCTCGGCCCCGGCCTCGACCAGCGAGGCATCCTGCGGTTCTTCGCCCGACAGCGTCATGACGAAGTTGACGACCTGATCGATCTCTTCACTGCTCAGCAAATCGTCCCGACCGAAGGCCGGCATCGCGGACTGGCGGATGTATTCCTCATCCGTGTCCTCGTTCCGGATTCCCGCGGTCACCGTGTAGTGGATGTCCTCGATCGTGCCGCCCCAGAGCCAGTCATCGTCCAGCAGGTTGGGATAGCCCTTGGCACCGGCCGCACCCGACCCGTGACACTGGGCGCACCAGGTGCGGAACACCGCGGCGCCGGCGTTCTGCGCGTAGGTGTTCAGCTCGGGGTCGCCGGCGATCTCGGTCAGCTCGGCTGAGGCCAGGCGCTCGTTGATCGGCGCCAGCTCGGCCTCGTGATCCTGGATCGCCTGTTCCACGTTGCCGCGGGTCGACCAGCCGAGCAGGCCGGCCGTTGCGGTGCGGACGCCGGGCCATGCCGGGTAGGCGATGGTGTAGCCGACGCCCCAGACGATGCAGGCGTAGAAGATCATCAGCCACCACTTGGGAAGCGGCTTGTTGTACTCCTCGATGCCGTCCCAGGAATGGCCGGTCGTCTCGTAGTCGTGGTCGTCTTTCTTGTTGTTGTCACTCATGTCCCGTCTCCTCAGTCCTGGGCGGGGTCGGCCGCATGGGGCGCGATCGGTTTGTCTTCATTGCGGAACGGGATGTTGGCGACGTCCTCGTGGGTCTTGCGGCTGCCCGGGCGCAAGGCCCAGACGATCACCCCAAGGAAGAAGACGAACATCGCCAGCAGACCCCAGCTGTCCGCGAAGTGACGCAGCGTGTTGTAAAGCTCTGGATCCATCACGCGACCTCAGCGGCTTGCATCGGGTTCGAAGGTCGAGAAATCGACCAGCGTGCCGAGCATTTGCAGATAGGCGATCAGGGCGTCGAGCTCGGAGATACCGGGCTGGCCGTCGAAGTTGCGCACGTTGACGTCCTCGCCGTAGCGCTCGAGCAGGCCGTCATAGTCTGCGTCCGGGTTCGACTGCGAGAGGAAGTCCTGGTGGCCGGCCTCGATCATCTCGTCGGTGTAGGGCACGCCCACGAAGCGATGCGTCGACATCAGGTCCTGGATGTGCTCGCCCTCGATCAGCTTGGCTTCGAGGAAGCCGTATTTGGGCATGACCGATTCCGGCACCACCGATTGCGGATCGCGCAGGTGGTCGACATGCCACTCGTCGGAGTAGCGACCGCCGACGCGGGCGAGGTCGGGCCCGGTCCGCTTCGAGCCCCACTGGAACGGGTGGTCATATTGCGACTCCGCTGCCAGCGAGTAGTGGCCGTAGCGTTCGACCTCGTCGCGCATCGGGCGGATCATCTGCGAGTGGCAGACGTAGCAGCCCTCGCGGATGTAGATGTCGCGCCCGGCCAGCTCCAGCGGCGTGTAGGGCCGCATGCCTTCGACTTCCTCGATGGTGTTCTCGAGGTAGAAGAGCGGCACGATCTGGACCAGGCCCCCGATGGTCACCACCAGGAAGGCGAAGATGGCCAGCAGGGTGACGTTTTTCTCGAGGATTCCGTGTTTGTCGAGAATGCTCATTGTCTCGGCCCTCCTTATTCGGCCGGGTGCGCGTGAGCAGCCGCGGCGCTGGCCTCGACGGCCGGTGCCCGCTTCACGGTCATCCAGAGGTTGTAGCACATGATGATCGCGCCGGTGATGTAGAGGCCACCGCCGAGAGCGCGGACCACGTACATCGGGAACTTGGCGGACACGGTGTCGGCGAAGGAGTTCACCAGGAAGCCGTTGGCATCCACCTCACGCCACATCAGGCCTTCCATGATGCCGGTCACCCACATCGAGGCCGCGTAGAGCACGATGCCGATGGTGGCGAGCCAGAAGTGCCAGGAGACCAGGCTCAGCGAGTAGAGCCGCTCCCGGTTCCACAGCTTGGGCGTCAGGAAGTAGAGCGCGCCGAAGGTGATCATGCCGTTCCAGCCGAGGGCACCGGAGTGCACGTGGCCGATGGTCCAGTCGGTGTAGTGCGACAGCGAGTTCACCGCGCGGATCGACATCATCGGGCCTTCGAAGGTGGACATGCCGTAGAAGCCGACCGAGATCACCAGCATCCGCATGATGGGGTCGGTGCGCAGCTTGTCCCAGGCGCCCGAGAGGGTCATCAGGCCGTTGATCATGCCACCCCAGGAGGGCATCCAGAGCACGATCGAGAACACCATGCCGAGGGTCGAGGCCCAGTCGGGCAGGGCGGTGTAGTGCAGGTGGTGCGGACCCGCCCAGATATAGAGGAAGATCAGCGCCCAGAAGTGGATGATGCTGAGCTTATAGCTAAAAACCGGGC
>NZ_JBYNAH010000040.1:0-7996 GCF_059781815.1 Salipiger sp.
CTCGGTGCTGGCGGCGGGCTCTTCGGGCGCGGGCGATGCCTCCGGTGCCTGCGCCGGCGCCGGGGCCGCGACGGTGGCGACCACGTCGCTGGCGTCCGCTGCGTCCGGCGCCGGCGCGACTGCGACCGCGTCCCCTTCGGCCTCGCCGGTCGGCGTTTCCGCGTCCGGGACGGTTTCAGCCGGTGGCGCAACGAGGCTGACCGGCCCCGTGTCCGGACCTATCACACCGCCCAGATAAAGCAGTGCCGCCAGCGCCACCGCGCCCAGAATCCCCCAGCCAAGAGCCTTTGTCATTGTCGTGCTATCCATGTCCCCAAGTGACGCTGCAGCGCAGCGCTGTTGAGAAGGTATAACAATCTCGTTATCACGGGTCAAAACAGCAATTCTCACCGAGTCTTAGCATGATCCCGAAATCCGTTTGCGTCTACTGCGGCTCGCGTCCGGGCCGCGCCGCCTCCTACACCACCGCCGCCGAGGCCATGGGGCGAGCGCTTGCCGCCGAGAAATGGCGCCTCGTCTATGGCGCCGGCGATGTCGGGCTGATGGGCGTGGTGGCGCGCGCCGCGCAGGCGGGCGGTGGCGAAACCTTCGGCGTGATTCCCACCCACCTGCTGCAGCGCGAGGTCGGCAAGACCGACCTCACCCGCTTTGTCGTCACCGAGACGATGCACGAGCGCAAGAAGGTCATGGTGATGAACGCCGACGCCATCGTGATGATGCCCGGCGGCGCCGGCAGCCTCGACGAGTTCTTCGAGGTGCTGACGTGGCGCCAGCTCGGACTGCACGACAAGCCCATCGTGCTACTCGACACGGAAGGGTTCTGGGGGCCGCTCAAGGCACTGCTGCATCACGTCGTCGACGAGGGCTTCGCCGACCAGTCACTGCTCGACTTCGTGCAGAGCGCCGAGACCGCCGAAGGCGTGATGGAGATCCTGCGCCGCGCCCTGAGCTGAGTGCAGGCGTCCGCCCCCTGCCCGGGCCTCAGTCGATCCGGCGCAGGGTGCTGCCGATCAGCTCTTCCGAGAACGGCACCGGCAGCGGATCGCGGCCCAGACGGGCGCGGTAGACCGGCAGGCTCTCGGAGACCCGCATGACGTAGTTGCGGGTCTCGTTGAAGGGGATCATCTCGATCCAGTCGACCACGTCGATCTCGCCCTTCCGCGGGTCTCCGAACTGGTCCATCCAGCGGATCGGACGCCCCGGACCGGCGTTGTAGCCCGCCGACATCATCACGACATTGCCGTCGAACCGCTCCGAGAGCCGGGCGAGATAGGTCGAGCCGAGCCTGGCGTTATAGGCCGGATCGGAGGTCAGACCGTCATGCGAATAGGCGATGTCGAGCCAGCCCGAGACCTCCTTCGCGGTGCCCGGCATCAGCTGCATCAACCCGCGCGCCCCGGCATGGGACACCACCGACGGGTCGAACTCGGATTCGCGCCGGGCGATGGCAAGCACCATCTCCTTGGGGATCGGGAACTCGGTCGCCACGAGGTCGGGATGCAGCGCGTAATAGGGCCCGGGCAGCTCGACACCGAACCGGGCGGCGCGCTTGCCGACCATGACCTGCACATGCGGCCGGCCCATCTCGGCGAGCATGTCTCCGAGCTGGCCGATCTGCTGCCGGTCGAGCCCTTCGGCCAGATGGGTGAGGAAGCGCTCGCCCAGCGTCAGTTCGCCCGAGGCCAAGAGCAGGATCGCCGCCTTGTAGACGCTGCTCTCGGTGAAGGCGGCGGTGTTCCAGTCGGGGAAGTCCTCGGTCCCGGCCAGCGCCGGGTTCGGGGCGACGCCCGCCTTCTCGGCGGCCAGAAGACCGTAGAACGAGGTCTGCCAGCGTGCCCCCTGCTCATAGGCCGTTTGCGCGGCCTCGGCGTTGCCCAGCGCCTCCTGTGCGCGGCCGGTCCAGTAGCCGGCGCGCCCGAGCGAGATCGGCGTGTCGACCGCGCCGCCGTGGCCCTGGAAATGGGCCAGCGCGCCCTGCGGGTTGTCGAGGAAACGCAGCGCGAGATAACCCGAGAGCCACTCGAGCGCGGCATAGTCCGAGCCCTCGGAGAGGTGATGGGTCGAGGCGACCTGATAGGCGGTCTTGTACTCGCCCTTCAGCATCAGAGAATGCGCAAGGTCATCGCGCCGCCCGGCCCAGGCCCAGGGCTCGCCCAGCGTCTCGGCGCTTTTCGAATGCTCGAGCAGCAGCGCGATGGCGTCGTCGGTGCGGCCCTTGCGGACGCGCCAGAGAAAGCGCTCATAGGCCAGCCCGGGATGATCGCGCAGGGCCTCGGGCACCTTCTCGATCAGCCCGTCGACACCGGGCGCCATGTCGCGCAGAGCGATTCGCGCCTCTGCCAGAGCGCGCCAGTCGTCGCCGACCAGCGGCAGGATGGCCCGGGCGTTCGATTCCCAGCCCTGCCAGAGCGCCATGTCGAGTCGCGCCTCATGATGCGCCTTCAGCAGATCCCCCCAATTGGACAGAAAGCTCGTGCGTTCGTCCGCAGAAAGCGCCAGCGTGCGCCACGCCATCACCACCTCGGCCTCGGCAGCGCCTCGTTCGCCCTCGGCCACGTAACTGCGCGCCAGCGCCAGCGCGCCGGCGCCGGTCTGCGGGCGGTAGCCGTCGAAGAAGGCGCGGATGATGGCGTTGTCGCCGGATTCCGAGATCGCGATCTCGCTCTTCTCGCGCAGGTAGGACATCCCCGGCCAGTCCGGGTTGCGGGTGATGAAGTCCATGATCTGCGCCGCATCGCCCCGGCTGGCCCGCAGGTAGTGCCACAGGATCACGTCGAGCGCCGGCTGCCCGTCGCCGCGCGAATCGATCAGCGCCGCAGCCCAGTTTCCCCCGCGCATGGCCTCCATGGCCTGCGCCAGCGGGCGATCCTGCTGTGCGGCGGCGGGAGAGATGGCCGGGAGGCCAAGGATGAGCGAGAGGAGGATGGCCCAAAGGCGCGACATGAGCTTGCAATTTCCGATCTGAAAAGGAATAGACGCGCTTCAAAGGATATCGCGCGCCATGTGAGCTTCAATTCACAATCCCTTCAGGCGGGCGATGTTCCGCCATATGACGGTAACACAGAATAGGAGCGTGTCATGTTGAAAGGTTCTATGCCTGCCCTGGTCACGCCGTTCAAGGACGGCGCAGTGGATTTCGACACGCTCAAACGCCTTGTGGAATGGCATATCGAGCAGGGTAGCCACGGGCTCGTTCCGGTCGGCACCACGGGCGAGAGCCCGACCCTCACGCACAAGGAGCATGAGGCGGTGATCGAATGCGTCGTCACCGCGGTGGCGGGGCGCATTCCGGTGGTGGCCGGCGCCGGCTCGAACAACACCGACGAGGCCATCCGCTTCGTGCAGTTCGCCGAGAAGGTCGGCGCCGATGCCGCGCTGGTGGTCACGCCCTATTACAACAAGCCGACGCAGGCCGGGCTGATCGCGCATTTCACCGCGCTGCACGACTGCGCCGACATCCCGATCGTGATCTACAACATCCCCGGCCGCTCGGCGGTCGACATGACCCCGGCAACGATGGGCGAACTGGCCAAACTGCCGCGCATCATCGGCGTCAAGGACGCCACCGGCGATCTCGCGCGAGTCTGCGCGCAACGCATCACCTGCGGCAAGGAGTTCCTGCAGATCTCCGGCGAAGACGCCACCGCGCATGGCTTCAACGCCCAGGGCGGCGTGGGCTGCATCTCGGTGACGGCAAACGCGGCGCCGGCGCTCTGCGCGCAGCTGCAAGAGGCGACGCTGGCCGGCGATTTCGGCAAGGCGCTCACGATCCAGGACCGGCTGATGCCGTTGCATCAGGCGATCTTTGCCGAGCCCGGCCTGTGCGGCGCGAAATACGCCATGTCGCGCCTTGGGCTTTGCGAGGAAGAGATGCGCCTGCCGCTGCTGCCGGTGACCGAGCCGGTGCGCACCCGCATCGACGACGCCCTGCGCCATGCCGGCCTGCTGAACTGAGCAGGCGGGTTGCCGCGCACGCGGCGCAGAACATTTGAAACGGCCGGGCACGTCCCGGCCGTTCGTCATTTCAAGACCTTGTAAAAAGATCGTTTCCCGCTCAGCTTCCCCGAAACATCCGGGAGGAGCCCATGCGGTTTCTGGCTTTCCTGTTCGCCTTCCTTGCCCCCGCCGGTGCGGTCAGCGCGGGCGATGATGAGGAGCGCGCCCTGCGGACGCTGCTGTCGCGCGGCGGCGAAGAGGTCGCGATGGCGCCTGCCTTTCTCGACAGCGTGCCGCCCGAGACCCTCTCGCAGGTGCTCGACGGGCTGAGCAACGCGATCGGCCCGGTGGCCCGGATCGACGGCAAGGGGCGCGACTACGTGGTGCAGTCCGACACCCACCGCCTGCCCGCCCGCATCGCATTTGACGCCGAGGGCCGGGTCTCGACGCTCTGGTTCGGCGCGCCCGAGCCGCGCGTCACCGACCTCGCCAGCGCCGAGGCACTGCTGCGCGAGCTCGGGGAAGACGTGGCCTGGCTCGCCATGCGCGACGGCGCGGTGATTTCCGAGCACCGCGCGGGCGAGGCGCTTGCAGTGGGATCGGCCTTCAAGATCGGCGTGCTGGCGGCGCTGGTCGACGAGATCGAGGCCGGGCGCCGCGACTGGGCCGATGTCGTACGGCTGGAAGACCGCCACCGCTCGCTGCCCTCGGGCCGGATGCAGAGCTTCCCAGAAGGCTCGCCGCTGACGCTGCACAGCGCCGCGCTGGCGATGATCGCCGAGAGCGACAACACCGCCACCGACCTGCTGATCGACCTGCTGGGCCGCAAGGCGGTCGCCGAGAAACTCGCGCTCCCGCCGGAGGCGCTGCTCACCACCCGCGCCTTCTTTGCCCTCAAGGCCGACGAGGCGCTGCGCGCCGACTGGCTCGCCGCCGCCCCCGCCGACAAGCCCGCCATCGCCGCCAGCGCCGCCGAAACCCTGCCCGCCATCGAGGCGGTCATGGGCCCGCACGATGCGGGGCTCGAATGGTATCTCCCGCTTGACCGGCTCTGCGCTCTGGGCGCACCGCTGGCTGCGCTGCCGCTGATGCAGGTCAATCCCGGCCCCGTGATCGCCCAGCCTGGCCTCTGGCAGAGCATCGCCTACAAGGGCGGCTCCGAGACCGGTGTGCTCAACTTTACTGCATGGCTCACCGACACCGAAGGCCGCCAGCATTGCGTGGCGCTCACCGTCAACGATCCCGGCGCGATCCCAGAGACCACGGCCATCGCCGCCTTTGGCGCCTTCCTGCGCAGCCTGCGCGGGCAGTCCTGAGCCGTGGCTTTCCATCCGCGCCCGCACAGGCTAGATCGGGCCGGGCAGGCAAATTCGGGGAAGACAGCATGAAGACAGTGGCCTGGGTGGCGGCGATCACCCTCGTTCTCGACCAGCTCAGCAAATGGCTGGTGGTGCATGTGATGTCGCTCGACAGCCGGCTCGCCATCGACGTGCTGCCGCCGTACCTGAATTTCCGCATGGCGTGGAACTACGGCGTCAATTTCGGCCTGCTGAACGGCGGCACCGACACCACCAAGTGGATCCTGATCTCGGTGGCGCTGGGCATCGTGCTGTTTGTGCTGGTCTGGCTGCGCCGCGACCCGCCGGGCACGCTCGGCCTGATCTCGGGCGGGCTGCTGATCGGCGGCGCGCTGGGCAACGTGGTCGACCGGCTGCTTTATGGCGCGGTCGCGGATTTCCTCAACATGTCCTGCTGCGGCATCGACAACCCCTTCGCCTTCAACGTCGCCGATATCGCGATCTTTGCCGGGGCGCTGGGGCTGGTGTTTCTTCCGGGCAGCGGGAAAAAGCGCGGGAAAAACGGCTCGTGACGCCGCGGGCCCGATACGTTAAAGCAGGTACAGGCAAGAACCGGAGAATGGCAATGAAGCTGTCGCAGGTCATGATCATGATGGGGCTGATGGGGCTCGCCGCCTGTTCGTCGGGCGAGCGCGATATCCGTCTGCACTATCTCAAGACCAACAGCGGCACGCCCGAGGAATTCGCCATCGTTCCGACCAAGCCGCTGGAAACTCCGCCGGCGATGAACGCCCTGCCCGTGCCCACCCCCGGCAGCGCCAACCGCACCGACCAGACGCCCAAGGCCGATGCCGTCGCGGCGCTTGGCGGCAACCCGGCGCGGCTGAACGAGGGCGGCACCCCCGCAGGCAACGGGCCGCTACGGCACCGATCCCAACATCCGCGCCGAGCTTGCCGCTGCCGATCTCGAGTATCGCAAGCGCAAGTCGCGCTTCAGCTGGAAGGTCGTGCCGCAGGACGAGTATTACGACACCTATCGCGAGCAATGGCTGAGCAGCTACGACGCGCTGGAAGCCTATCGCCGCGCCGGCATCGAGACCCCCTCGGCTCCGCCGGAAGGCTGGGACAACTAAGGCGCAGTTCCGGGGGCCACGGCTCCCGGCACCCGGTTTGCTCTCCAAGAGCCTCCCAGCAACATCCCGGAACGTCGAGCACCGACGCACAAGGACCTAGGGCCTGCCCGTCCCCGCGCGCAATGCCCTCCGTGCAGGCATTGTCGCCCCTCCCCCAGCCATCACGAATCCGCAAGGCCCGCTTGAATACCCGACAACTCCGCGTAGGTTCTGTGAACCTGAGGTTCAGACCGGGATATTGCCGATGAAGAGACTCGCCGCGGCCCTCACGCTTGCCGCCGTCACGCTCGCCGCGCCGCCAGCGCTCGCCGAGGAGACCTCCAGCCAGGTCACCGACTTCACCCTCGACAACGGCATGGAGGTCGTGGTGATCGAGGATCACCGCGCTCCGGTCGTCGTGCACATGGTCTGGTACCGCGCCGGCTCCGCCGACGAGACCGCCGGCACCTCGGGCGTCGCCCATTTCCTCGAGCACCTGCTGTTCAAGGGCACCGAGACGATGGAACCGGGCGAGTTCTCCAAGGTGGTGGCGCAGAACGGCGGCACCGACAACGCCTTCACCTCCTTCGACCAGACCGCTTATTTCCAGCGCGTCGCCGCCGACCGGCTCGGCCTGATGATGAAGATGGAGGCCGACCGCATGGTCAATCTCCAGCTCGACGAGGAAGACATCCTGACCGAGCGCGACGTCATCATCGAGGAGCGCAACATGCGGGTCGAGAACGATCCCTCGGCGCTCATGCGCGAGCAGATGGGCGCGGCGCTCTACCAGAATCACCGCTACGGCGTGCCGATCATCGGCTGGCGCCACGAGATGGAGGCGCTCGACCTCGAGGCCGCCACCAGCTTCTACGAGCGTCACTACGCCCCCAACAACGCCATCCTGATCGTCGCCGGCGATGTCACCCCCGACGAGGTGCGCGCGCTGGCCGAGGAACATTACGGACCCATTCCCGCCAACCCGGAGGTCGGCGCCCCGCGCCTGCGCCCGCAGGAGCCGCCGCAACTTGCCGAGCGCCGGGTGCTCTTCCGCGACCCCCGCGTCGCCCAGCCCTACGTGATCCGCCGCTACCTCGCCCCCGAGCGCAATCCCGGCGACCAGCGCGCCGCCGCGGCGCTCACCCTGCTCGACGAGATCCTCGGCAGCGGCCAGACCTCGGTGCTGAACCGCGACCTGCAGTTCGACCGCAAGGTCGCGCTCCACACTGGCAGCTATTACGACGGCACCTCCTACGACGAGTCGAGCTTCACGCTGGTGGTGGTGCCCACCGCCGAGATCAGCCTCGAGGAGGCCGAAGCGGCCCTCGACGAGGCGCTGGCGCGCTTCCTCGACGAGGGCGTCGACGCAGAGCAACTCGCCCGCATCAAGTTCCAGCTCAACGCCGATCTGGTCTACCAGCAGGACAGCACCCAGTCGCTGGCGCGGCGCTACGGCAACGCGCTGACTTCGGGCCTGACCATCGAGGACGTGCAGGCCTGGCCCGGGATGCTGCAATCGATCACCGCCGACGAGATCGTCGCGGCCGCCCGGCAGGTCTTCGACCGCAAGCAATCGGTCACCGGCTACCTGATGGCCGAGGAGGCCGCCGACGCCGCCCAGCAGGAGGTCTCGCAATGAAGCCGCTCTTC
>NZ_JBYNAH010000040.1:8006-27500 GCF_059781815.1 Salipiger sp.
CTTCAGCCTGTTCTTTGCCGCCCCCGCGCTGGCCGCCACCGACATCCAGACCGTCGAGACCCCGCTGGGCTTTACCGCCTGGCTGGTCGAGGAACCGTCGATCCCCTTCACCTCGCTCGAGATCCGCTTTCGCGGCGGTACCTCTCTCGACGCGCCAGGCAAGCGTGGCGCCACCAACCTGATGGTCGGCCTGCTCGAGGAAGGCGCCGGCGATTACGACGCCCGCGGCTTTGCCGAGGCCCGCGACGCGCTCGCCGCCAGCTTCCGCTACGATTCGGGGCCCGACTCGATCTCTGTTTCGGCCAGGTTCCTGACCGAGAACCGCGACGAGGCCATGGCGCTGCTGCGCGAGAGCCTGGTGGCCCCGCGCTTCGACGAGGACGCCATCGAGCGCGTGCGCGCCCAGGTGATCTCCGGCATCCGCAGCGACGCCAAGGATCCCGACGCCATCGCCAATGCCCGCTTCGATGCGATGGTGTTCGGCGAGCATCCCTACGGCTCGCAGCCCGAGGGCAGCGAGGACAGCGTCAGCGCCCTCACCCGCGACGACCTGATCGCCGCCCACGCGGCCACCATGGCGCGCGACCGGGTCTACATCGCCGCCGCCGGCGACATCTCCCCGGAGGCGCTCGCGACCCTGATCGACGACCTGCTCGGCGATCTGCCCGAGACCGGCGCCCCCCTGCCCGCCGACATCGATGCCGAGACCACCGCCGGCGTCACCGTGGTGCCCTTCGAGACGCCGCAATCGGTGGCGATGTTCGGCCATGCGGGCATCGCGCGGGACGATCCGGATTTCTTCCCCGCCTACGTGCTCAACCAGATCCTCGGCGGCGGCGGCTTCGAGGCGCGGCTGATGACCGAGGTGCGCGAGAAGCGCGGCCTGACCTATGGCGTCTATTCCTACCTCGTGCCGATGGACCACGCGGCGCTCTATCTCGGCCGCGTCGCCTCCGCCAATGACCGCATCGCAGAGGCGATCTCGGTGATCCGCGACGAGTGGCGCAAGATGGCCGAGCAGGGCGTCACCGAGGCCGAGCTGGAGCAGGCCAAGACCTATCTCACCGGCGCCTACCCGCTGCGCTTCGACGGAAACGGCCCGATCGCGCGCATCCTCGTGGGCATGCAGATGGACGGGCTCACCCCCGACTACGTCACCACCCGCAACGCCGAGGTCGAGGCGGTCACCCGCGACGACATCGCCCGCGTCGCCGCCCGCCTGCTGCAACCCGACGCCCTGCGCTTCGTGGTGGTGGGCCAGCCCGAGGGCCTCGAGGACAGCCCCGGCCAATAATAATCCCCACCGCCCCTCCTGGCGCGCCCCTTGCCCTTCTCTTCGTCAAAAATACTCCGGGGTGAATTGGCCCAACGGGCCAAGAGGGGCAGCGCCCCTCCCCCGAACTCAACCGCCCCAAACAGAACGGCCGGCCCCATCAAGGGACCGGCCGCATCGCATCTCGCGAGGAAAGCCCGCAAGGGCTTGAGGAGCGCGCCGCCCCCCGAGCTCAGTGCCGGAAGTGGCGCATCCCGGTGAACACCATCGCCAGCCCGGCCTCGTCCGCCGCCGCGATCACCTCGGCGTCGCGCATCGAGCCGCCCGGCTGGATCACCGTGGTGGCCCCTGCCGCCGCTGCCTCGAGCAGGCCGTCGGCAAACGGGAAGAACGCGTCCGAGGCCACCGCCGAGCCCTTGGCGAGCGTCTCGGGCAGGCCCAGCGCCTCGGCCATGCGCTCGGATTTCTTCGCCGCGATCAGCGCCGAATCGAGCCGGCTCATCTGGCCCGCGCCAACCCCCACCGTGGCGCCGTCCTTGACGTAGACGATGGCGTTCGACTTGACGTGCTTGGCCACCTTCCAGGCGAACAGCAGATCCTGCAGCTCGGCCTCGGAGGGCTGCCGCTTGGTCACCACCTTCAGATCCTCGAGCCCGATCCGCCCGACATCCTTGTCCTGCACCAGGAAACCGCCGGCCACCTGGCGATAGGTCAGGCCGGGCGTGCCCGGGTTGGCGACGCCCTCGGTGGTCAGCAGGCGCAGGTTCTTCTTTTTCGCAAAGATCTCCTTGGCCGCGTCATCGGCGCCCGGCGCGATCACCACCTCAGTGAAGATCTCGGCAATCGCCTCGGCGGTCTCGGCGTCGAGCTTCATGTTGAGCGCCACGATGCCGCCGAAGGCCGAGGTGCGGTCGCAGTCGAAAGCCTTCTGGTAGGCCTCCTTCAGCGTCGCGCCCTTGGCCACCCCGCAGGGGTTGGCGTGCTTGATGATGGCGCAGGCCGGACCGTCGGCGGGCAGGAATTCCGAGACCAGCTCGAAGGCGGCGTCGGTGTCGTTGATGTTGTTGTAGCTCAGCTCCTTGCCCTGGTGCTGCACCGCGTTGGCCACGCCCGGACGGTCCGAGCCGTCGCGGTAGAACGCCGCGGACTGGTGCGGGTTCTCGCCGTAGCGCAGGGTCTGGGCCAGCTCGCCGGCAAAGGCGCGGCGGCGCGGTGCCGCCTCCTCGAGCGCACCGGCCATCCAGCTCGAGACCGCGGCGTCGTAGGCGCCGGTGCGGGCATAGGCGGTGAGCGCCAGCTTCTGGCGGAAGGCATAGGAGGTGGCGCCGGCATTGGCGTCGAGCTCGGCCAGCAGCGGCTCGTAATCGGCGATGTCGGTCACCACGTTGACGAAGGCGTGGTTCTTGGCCGCGGCGCGGATCATCGCCGGGCCGCCGATGTCGATGTTCTCGATGCAGGTGTCGTAATCCGCGCCCTTCGCGACGGTGGCCTCGAACGGGTAGAGGTTGACCACCAGCAGGTCGATCTCGGGGATCGCGTGGCCCTTCATCGCCTCGACATGCGCCGCGTCGTCGCGCAAGGCAAGCAGACCGCCATGGATGCGCGGGTGCAGGGTCTTGACCCGGCCGTCCATCATCTCGGGGAACTCGGTGACCTCGGCCACGTCCTTCACCGCGATGCCCGCGTCGCGCAGCGCCTTGGCGGAGCCGCCGGTGGAGAGAAGCTCGATTCCCCGCTCGGAGAGGGCGCGGCCCAGGTCAATCAGGCCGGTCTTGTCGGATACGGAAATCAGCGCGCGGGCGACTTTGTGCAGGTCAGGCATACGGATCGGGTCCCCAGATGGTTCAATGCGTCGGCTCCGCCTCGTCCATGACCACGTCGCGCAGGGCGATCGCGGTGTCCTGCGCCTTGGCCAGGGACCAGCGGATGCGCGTCGCATACTCCATCGCGCGCCCGGATAAAACGACCTGTTTGGCCGCACGAGGCCGCAAACGGCCTTTTTCGAGGTAAACCGACGGCTCCAGCGTGAGCTGCGGCCCCGGATCGTGCCGGAACACCCAGACCTCGCCCGAGCGCAGCGCCAACGACACCGCGGTGCCGCCCATGTCGAGCTCGGCATCGACCTCGGGGTGCAGATGGAAGCGGATCTGCCAGGGCAGACCGGCCAGCGTCGCGGCGTCGAGCCGGCGGTCGAAAAGCCGCTTGTCGGCATCGGTCAGGGTGACCAGCATGTCCTCCCCCGCCAGGCCGCGCCCGTCGAAGGTCATCTCCAGGATGCGCGCATGGGTCAGCCCGTGGGTGCGCCGATAGCCGTCATGCCCGCCCTCGAACCGCAGGCCGTCGCTGGCATGGCCGATCTCCACCGGCACATGCTGCGGCACGTCTTCCAGCAGCTCGCGCTCGCCGCCGCCGACCACCCGCGCCGTCCCCAGGCGGGCGCTGGAATACCCATCGAGGCACAGCGTCGAATGCGACGGCGTCGCCCGCCCCGCCCGGCGCCAGTCGGCCCCGAAACTGACCCCCGAGCCGCAGCTCACCACCAGCGGACGCCGCCCTGAGGTCAGTTCGAAGGCCAGCGTCGAGGCATGCGCGTCAAACGAGGCCGGACCGGTCGGCGGCGGCGCCGCGTCGACGATCAGGCTGCTGCGCGCCGCCGAGAGCCGCGCATAGCCCATCGCCAGACCGTCCGCCTGCCGCTTCTTGATGCCGGACGCCGCCAGCGCCTGATCGAGACGCCCGTCGAGCCCGCGCCCGCCGCCCTGAAACCGTGCCAGCCCGCCATCGGCGTGGCGCAGCGCCCGCAGCGTCGGCGCGATGCGCGCAATGGCGGCGACATGGGCCTCTTCGGGCGTTAGATCGTCTTCTTCCAGCGCCGCCCGGGCCCAGGTCAGCAGGGTGAAGACCTCCAGCAGTTCCTCGGGGTTGCGGGTCGGAATGCCGCCCTGCGCATCGACCTGCCGGGCGCATTCGGCGCCAAGCGCCTTGCGCGCGGTCTCGGCATGCGCGCCCATGCCCTCGAAGGAAAGCCCGGCATAAAGCAGCCCGGTCAGCGCCTCGAACCGCGCCAGCCCCGGCGGCGTGCTCTGCCAGCGCCGTGCAAGAAAGATCGTCTGCGCCGCCAGCGCCCGGTAGAGCGTCGCGGCCTCGTCGGCCTTGGATCCGCGCAACAGAAACAACGCGTGATGGATCGAGCGGATCAGCCGCCGCCCCGCCGCGTCCGGGGTCCAGCCCTCGCCCTTGCCGCTGCCGTAGCGGGCGATCCAGCCCCAGACCCAGTTCCGCGCCAGCACGCGCGCCCGCGCGTCGCCCACCGCCGCCAGATCGTCGAGCCAGCGGAAGCCGTGGATCTCTTCTTCCCAGGCGGCGTCGGGCGGGGCGATGTCCCAGATCATCGCGTCGGGCGCCTCGACGAGGTGGCCCGCGAACATCAGGTTGCCGGCGCAAAGCTGGCGCCCCTTCGCGAAGCTGCCGGTACTGCGGGGTTCGGGCTGCGACACCAGCGCAGAGCCCGGACGGGCGCGCGCCGCCAGACGCGCGTGCAAGCGGTTCAGGAACCGCGTCACCGCGGCAGACCAGTTGCCCCTGTTCGACATGCCCTCTCGTGCCCCGTCCCGGCCTCATTCGGCTCTTCGTTGCCAGAGGTGTAGCGAAGGGCGGGCGTCAAGTCACCTTTCAATGAGCCACTCAGGCCGGATTGCGCAGGATCGCCATGTAGAAGCCGTCCATGCCGCCGCGATCCGCCCAGAAATCGGGCCGCAGCCGCAGCCCGCCCTCCTCCGAGCGCCAACCCTCTTCGACGCCCTCGGCCTCGGGCCGCAGCACCTCGAGGCCGGGGTGGCGCGCCAGCGCCTCCTCGACCTGGCACTCGCCCTCGTCGGGGATCAGCGAGCAGGTACAGAACACCAGCCGCCCGCCGGGCGCGAGCAGACCCAGCGCGTGGTCGATCATCGCCGCCTGCAGGCCGATCAGCTCGGAGATGCCCTCGCCCTGCTTGGCCTGCGGCAGGTCCGGGTGGCGGCGGATGGTGCCGGTGGCCGAGCACGGCGCGTCGAGCAGGATGGCGTCGTAGTGGCCCGCGTGCTCCAGCGCGTCGCCGGTGACGGTGGTCGCCTCGAGCCCGGTGCGGGCGAGGTTCTCGCGCACCCGGCCCATGCGGCCCTCCGAGAGATCGAGCGCGGTGACCTTCGCGCCGGCCGCCGCCAGCTGCATGGTCTTGCCACCAGGTGCGGCGCACATATCGAGGATGCTGAGGCCGGTCACGTCGCCCAGCAGGCGCGCCGGCAGCGCGGCGGCCGCGTCCTGCACCCACCATTCGCCGGTCTCGTAGCCCGGCAGGGCCGAGACCTGCCCGGCGCTGGCGAGCCGCACCGAGCCGGTGGGCAGCAGAGTGCCCCCAACCGCCGCGGCCAGCGCCGCCGGATCGCCCTTGGCGCTGAGATCGAGCGGCGCGCCGGCCAGGTGCGCCGCCTCCATCGCCGAAACCGCCTTGTTGCCCCAGGCCGCCGAGAGCGGCTCGCGCAGCCAGCGCGGCAGGCGCGGCACCCGCAGGGTGGGCCATTTCGCCGGCGCCTCCTCGGTGAGCTTGCGCAGCACGGCGTTGACCAGCCCCTTCATGGTCTGGGTCTTGCGGTCGCCGGCGACGATCTGGACGCAGTCGTTGACCACGCCATGCGCCGCCCCGCCGGTGGCCAGCTCCCAGGCGCCGAGCCGCAGCACGTTGCGCACGAAGAGCGGCGGCGCCTTGCGCAGGTGCGGCTTCAGCAGGCGGTCGCAACGCTCGAGATTGCGCAGCACCTCCAGCGCCATGCGCTGCGCGGCGGCGCGGTCGGGGGCGGGCATGGCCTCCCAGGCGGGGCCGCTCATGGCGTCGGAGAGCAGACGTCCCTGGCCGAGCACCTGGCCGAGCAGCGCCACGCTTTGGGCGCGGGCGGTGGGAATGGGCGGCATGGAGGTCTCTCCCCGGGTTGTCTCGCTGGGCTGGCGGGCCCTATATCAGGGGGGACCAGACGAGGAAAGCGCCATGACCGACGAGACATCCGCCCGCAAGGACCTGCCCCCCGCCGCGCAGCGCGCGCTGGCCGAGGCCGAGGAGCGCCGCGCAGCGGCCGAGGAGGCGGCGCGCAAGGCACCCGCACCGAAGGAATACGGCGGCCGCGACGGGCTCGACCCGGCGCGCTACGGCGACTGGGAGAAGAAGGGCATCGCAATCGACTTTTGATCGCGAGAGGTTTGAGGGGTTGCGCGGGCTTGCGCTCGCGCCCGGGTGGTGGGGGGCTGCCTCTGTCGCGCCAGAGGCGCGCCCTTTAAAAGAAAAAGCGGGGCTCTGCCCCTGTCGCGCCAGAGGCGCGCTCTTCAAAAGAAAAGAGGGGCTCTGCCCCTCTTGGCCTGCGGCCAATTCACCCCGGGATATTTTTGGCCAGAAGAAGCCCGGGGGCGGGGTGCGAGCGGGGAGCGGCGCGCCCCTGCCGGTTCGGCTCAGTCGGTGAGGCCGAGCACGTCGAGCATGTCGTACTCGCCGGGGGCCTTGTCCTGCCCCCAGAGCGCCGCCTTCAGCGCGCCGCGGGCGAAGAGGGCGCGGTCGGAGGCGATGTGCTTGATCATGATGCGCTCGCCGGCGGCGGCGAAGATCACCTCGTGCTCGCCCACCACGTCGCCGCCGCGGATGGCGTGGAAGCCGATATCGCCGCGCTTGCGCTTGCCGGTGATGCCGTCGCGGCCGCGATCCGAGACATCGTCAAGCGCCACGCCGCGGCCCTCGGCGGCAGCCTCGCCCAGCATCAGGGCGGTGCCCGAGGGCGCGTCGACCTTCTGGTTGTGATGCGCCTCGACGATCTCGATGTCCCAGTCCTCGTCCAGCGCCGCTGCCACCTGGCGGGTCACCTTGGTGAGCAGGTTGACGCCGAGCGACATGTTGCCGGCGCGCACGATCACCGCGTGGCGGCCGGCGACGTGGATCTTCTTGAGATCCTCGGCATCGAGTCCGGTGGTGCCGATCACGTGCACCGCGCGGGCCTGCGCCGCGAGCTCGGCAAAGGCCACCGTGGCCGCCGGCGCGGTGAAATCGATCACCGCCTGCGCCTTGCTGAACGCCTCGAGCGCATCGTCGGTGACGGAAACACCAAGCTCCGTGCCGCCCATGCAGGTGCCGAGATCGCGCCCCACCCAGTCGTGGCCCGCCCGCTCGACCGCGCCGACCAGCGCCAGCCGGTCGCTCTTCTGCAGCTCGCGCACCAGCATCTGGCCCATGCGGCCCGACACGCCCGTCACAACTACGCCCGGCTTTTCGGTCATCTTGATCTCCAGTTCTTCCTGTTGCCGCCTCCTTAGCGCGCAGCGTCCCGCTTGGCAAAGGGGCGGGCAAGGACTAAGTGGGGAGACATGGGCAAGAACAGATTCCAAGACGGTCCCGGACCGAGCCAGAGACAGCTCCGCGTCGGCGAACTCATTCGCCGCACGCTTTCGGAGGTGCTGACCCGTGGCGACATCCACGACCCCGAGCTCAACCGCATGTCGATCACCGTCGGCGAGGTGACCGTGTCGCCCGACCTCAAGGTCGCGACCGCCTACGTGGTGCCGCTGGGCGGCGGCCACGCGGACGAGATGTTCGACCTTCTCAAGCGCAACAAGTCCGAGCTGCGCCGCGCGGTGTCCAAGGGGCTGACACTGAAATTCGCGCCCGAGCTGCGCTTCAAGCTCGACGAGACCTTCGACCGGCTCGACGAGACCCGGCGGCTGTTCTCGCAGGACGCGGTGCGCCGCGACGTGGAGGAGTAGGCCCGTGCGCGGCGTTCTTGCCGCGGCAACCGCGCTGATCCTCGCGGCGCTGCCGCTTCCCGCCGCGGCGGTGAGCTGCGAGCCGCTCGAGCATGCCGGCAACCGCTACACGGTCTGCGAGGTGCGCCCTGCCCGCGAGGAGCTGCGCACCTTCCTCTACACCGGCGACGGCGCGCCCTGGGGTCAGTTCACCGCCATCGACAACGCGCTGCGGCCGCAAGGTCGCCGCCTCGCCTTCGCGATGAATGCCGGCATGTATCACGAGGATCGCGCCCCGGTCGGCTATTACGTCGAGCGCGGCGACGAGGAAATGCGGGTGATCTCGAGCGCCGGGCCAGGCAATTTCGGGCTGCTGCCCAACGGCATCCTGTGCATCCGCCCCAACCGTGCCGACGTGATCGAGACCCGCGCCTTCCTGCGCGAGCGCCCGAATTGCCGCTATGCCACCCAATCCGGCCCGATGCTGGTGATCGACGGCGCGCTGCACCCGCGCTTCCTGCCCGACAGCACCTCGCGCTATATTCGCAACGGGGTCGGCACCTCCGAGGACGGCAAGCGCGCGGTCTTCGTCATCTCCGAGACCGCGGTGACCTTTCACGAGTTCGCCTCGCTGTTCCGCGATGCGCTGAACCTGCCGCAGGCGCTGTTCCTCGACGGCAACGTGTCGCGGCTCTACGCCCCCGATGTCGGGCGGCGCGATATCGGGCGCACCATGGGGCCCATCGTCGGCGTGGTGGAGCGCGAAGAGTAAGGCAACGCGCCGCGGCGCCTTTCCCTTGCACCCGCCCGCCCCGCGGCCTACCTCGATGGGGCAGCAACGCGGAGCCCCCATGAACCGACCCCTCGACAGCCTGACCCAAGCCCTTCTGGATGCCGCCGCCAAGGCCGGCGCCGATGCCGCCGACGCGCTCGCCGTCGAGGGCAGCTCGACCGAGATCGACGTGCGCAACGGCACGCTCGAGCAGGCCGAGCGCTCGGAGGGCACCGATATCGGGCTTCGGGTCTTCATCGGGCGGCGCAGCGCGGTGGTGTCCTCCTCCGACACCAAGGACAGCACCATCGCGACCATGGCCGAGCGCGCCGTGGCGATGGCCCGCGAGGCGCCCGAGGATCCCTATGCCGGGCTCGCCGATCCCGACCAGCTGGCGCGCGACTGGGACACCGAGGCACTGCAGATGTGCGATCCGTCCGATGCGCCCTCCCCCGCCGAGCTGCAGGACGACGCCTGCGCGGCGGAAGCGGCGGCGCTGGCGGTCGAGGGCATCGCGCAGGTTCAGTCCGCCTCGGCGGGCTACGGGCGCCGGCACGTGCATCTGGCCGCCAGCAACGGCTTTTCCGGCGGCTACTGGCGCAGCTCGCGCTCGCGCTCCTGCGTCGCCATCGCCGGCACCGGGCTCGAGATGGAGCGCGACTATGACGGCGACAGCCGCACCTTCCAGACGGACCTGCGCAGCGCCGAGGAGATCGGCCGCCGTGCGTCCGAGCGCGCGCTGGAGCGTCAGAACCCGCGCCGCCCCAAGACCGGGGCCTACCCGGTGCTCTTCGACGAGCGCATCGCGGCCTCGCTGATCGGCCACCTGATCGCCGCCGCCAACGGTGCCGCGGTGGCGCGTGGCGCCTCGTGGCTGCGCGGCGCCATCGGCGAGGACGTCCTTCCGAAGGGGCTGTCGCTAGTCGAGGACCCGCACCGTCCGCGCATCCCCGGCTCGCGCCCCTTCGATGCCGAAGGTCTGCCGACGCAGGCGCGCGCTCTGGTCGAGGACGGCGTGCTGACCGGCTACACGCTCGATCTCGCCAATGCCCGCAAGCTCGGCATGACCCCCACCGGCAACGCCGCGCGCGGCACCAGTGGCGGGCCGTCGCCGACCTCGTGGAACCTCGCGCTGACGCAGGGCGAGCAAAGCCGCGACGAGCTGATCGCGCAGATGGGCTCGGGGCTGGTGGTGACCTCGATGATCGGCGCCACGATCAACCCCAATACCGGCGATTACTCGCGCGGGGCCGCGGGCTTCTGGGTCGAGAACGGCGAGGTCGCCTACCCGGTCTCGGGCGTGACCATCGCCGGCAACCTGCGCGACATGCTGCGCCGGATCACCCCGGCCAATGACGCGCGCGGCTGGCTGTCGCGCGTGGTGCCGTCGCTGCTGGTGGAGGGGCTCACCCTTGCCGGAGAGTGATCTCGCGCTGCTGACCCGCGCCGCCTGGCGCGCCGCCGAGACCGCGACCCGCTATATCGGCGGTGAGATGAACGTGCGCCACAAGGCCGCCGATGGCAGCCCGGTGACCGATGCCGACATGGCGGTGAACGCGGTGCTCGAAGAGGTGCTGCGCAGCGCCCGGCCCGGCTATGGCTGGCTCAGCGAGGAAAGCGCCGACGATCCCGCGCGGCTCGGGGCCGAGCGGGTGTTCATCGTCGACCCCATAGACGGCACCCGCAGCTTCATCGAAGGCTCCGACAGCTGGGCGCATTCGCTGGCGGTGGCGCAGGAGGGCGAGATCACCGCCGCGGTGGTGTTCCTGCCGATGCGCGAGCGGCTCTACAGCGCCGCACTTGGCGAGGGTACCCGGCTCAACGACGCAACGGTCCGTGCCAGCGACGTGGCGACGCTCGAGACCGCCGAGGTGCTGGCGACCAAGCCCTCGATGCAGCCCGATCACTGGCGCAGCCCGATGCCCGAGCTGAAGCGCAGCCACCGCCCCTCGATCGCCTACCGGCTGGGTCTCGTGGCCGAAGGCCGCTTTGATGCCATGCTGACGCTGCGGCCCTCGTGGGAATGGGACATCGCCGCCGGCGCGCTGCTGCTGTCGGAAGCCGGCGCGATGATCAGCGACCGCAGCGGCCAGCGCATCCGGTTCAACGCGGCCCATCCCAAGCATGACGGCGTGATCGCCGCCAACCCGGCGCTGCACGGCGAGATCCTCGGCAGGCTGCGGCAGACGCCCTGACCTGCCTGCCCTTTGGGCGCCGTCCATGTTCAGGAAAATTTGCAGGAGTTTTCGAAAACCCCTGCCCGCCCGGCCCGGTGCTCGGCGCTTGACCTCGCCGGGCAGGATCGTAGGTTGCCCCCATCCTCACCTGAAAGGTCAGAGCATGGTTCAACGACTCCACCTCGTGTTCGGCGGCGAACTCGTGACCCCGGAAAAGAACGTCTTCAAGAATGTCGACGACCTGCACATCGTCGGGATCTTCCCCGACTATGCCAGCGCTCACGACGCCTGGAAGGCCGAGGCGCAGCGCACCGTCGACAACGCCCACATGCGCTACTACATCGCCCACCTGCATCGCCTGCGCGATGAGGAGGCCGAAGCCTCGACCACCGAGGAACTCGGCTGAGCCCCTTGCCCCGCAAGCCCTTCGCGCTCTCGGCCTATCTCGCCTCGGCCCGCGGCCGCGCCACGGCGCAGCCGCCCGCCCAGCCACGCCCCGACGGCCCGCTGATCTGGATGCACGCCGCGCGGCTCGACAGCGCCCGCGCGCTGGCGGCGCTTGCCGCCCGCATCCAGGCGCAGCGCGACGAGATCGCGGTCCTGCTGAGCTGGCACCCCTCGGTGCCGGCGCAGCCCTGGCCCGGCTGCATCGGTCAGCCGCTGCCCGCCGACACCATCGCCGACGCCCAGAGCTTTGCCGCCCACTGGCGCCCCGATATCGGGCTTTGGACCGGGCAGGCGCTGCAACCGGCGCTGCTGTCGCGGCTCTCGGACAATGGCACCAGGCTCATGCATCTCGATGCCGGCAACGATCCCTGGCACGTGCCGGGGCCGGTCTGGCTGCCCGATTGCACCACCGCGACGCTGGCGCTGTTCGACCGGATCTTCTCGGTCGATGACATGGCGCATCGCCGCCTGCGCCGGCTCGGCCTCGCGGACGAGCGGCTGCGCCGCGCCGGGCCGCTGAGCGAGAGCGCCCCGCCGCTCGATTGCGCCCCCGAACTGCACGAGGAGATGGCGCTGCTGCTTTCCGGTCGCCCGGCCTGGCTTGCCGCAAGGGTGCGCGCCGACGAGGCCGCCGAGATCCTGCAGGCGCATCGCCGCGCCACCCGTCTTGCCCACCGGCTGATCCTGTTTCTCGTCCCCGCCAGCCGCGAGGACGGAGCCGAGATTTGCCGCATTGCCCGCGAGTCGGACCTGCGCAGCGTCGCCTGGGACAATGGCGAGATGCCCGACGAGAACACCCAGGTGCTGGTCACCGAGGACGACTCCGAGCTTGGCCTCTGGTACCGGCTCTCGCCCATCGTCTTCCTTGGCGGCTCGCTGCGCGCGGGCCATGGCGGAGAGGATCCGCTGGCCGCTGCCGCCCATGGCGCGGCGCTGCTCTACGGCCCCAACGTAGGTCGCCACCTCGCCGCCTATTCGCGGCTGGTCGAGGCCGGCGCCGCGCGCATCGTGCGCGATTTCGACAGCCTCGCCTCGGCGGTCTCGCAGCTCGTGGCCCCCGACCGCGCCGCGGCCATGGCCCATGCCGGCTGGGACGTTGTCAGCCAGGGGGCTGCGCTGACCGACGAGGTCATCGCGCAGGTCTTCCGCTGGCTCGACGGTGAGGACGACCCGCGCGACGACCCTGCCGATGCCGGGGAGGCCGCCTGATGCGCCCGCCCGCCTTCTGGTACACCTCCCCCGCGCAGCCCGCCCTGCGCGCCCGCCTGCTGGCGCCGCTTGGCGCGCTGACTGCCCAGGCCACCGCCCGCCGCGTCTCGGCCCCGGGGGCAAGCGTTGGCGTGCCGGTAATCTGCGTCGGCAATCTCAATGCCGGCGGCACCGGCAAGACCCCCACGGTGATCGCCCTGATCGAGCGGCTGAGCGCCCGCGGCAAGGCGGTGCACGTGGTCTCGCGCGGCCATGGCGGACGGCTCGAAGGGCCGGTGCGCGTCGATCCCCTGAGCCACGGCGCCGAGGATGTCGGCGACGAGCCGCTGCTGCTCGCCGCCTTCACCCCGGTCTGGGTGGCGCGCGACCGCGCCGCCGGGGCGCGAGCCGCGGTCGAGGCCGGGGCTCAGGTCATCGTCATGGATGACGGCTTTCAGAACCCGGCGCTGGCCAAGGATCTCTCGATCATCGTGGTCGATGCGGCCAAGGGCTTCGGCAACGGGCGCTGCATGCCCGCAGGCCCGCTGCGCGAGCCCGTGGAGGCCGGCCTCGCCCGCGCCGACCTCGTGCTCTCTATCGGCCCGGCCCCCGCCCAGAGGCGCTTCTCCGACGCCTGGCAGGCCAAGATCCCCCTGTCCCACCTCACCGGCCACCTTGCGCCGCTGCAGACCGGCATGGACTGGGACGGGCTGCCCGCCTTCGCCTTTGCCGGCATCGGCCACCCGGAGAAGTTCTTTGCCACGCTGAAGGGCCTCGGGGCCGAGCTGCGCGGCACCACCGCGCTCGACGATCACCAGCCCTTCACGCCCCAGCTGCTGACCCGGCTCGAGACCGACGCCGCCCGGCTCGGCGCGCAGCTCGTCACCACCGAGAAGGACGCCGTGCGCCTGCCGGCCGAGTTCCGCCCCAAGGTGCTGACCCTGCCGGTGCGGCTGCAGATCGAGGACGACGCCGCGCTCGCGCAGGCGCTCGACACGCTGCTCGGCTGAGCCCGCGCCGTTGATGCGGTTGAAATGGGTGGCCTATTCGGCGGCCAGCGGCTTGTCCTGATCGCGGTGCCCGATGGCGGCGATCTCGGCCACCACGCCGCGCAGCACCCGCCGGAAGGCCTGGAAATCGGCATTGGGTCGGATGCGCGCCTCGTCCATATAGACCGAGCGGTCGATCTCGATCTGGATGGCGTGCTGCTGCCGCGACGGCCGGCCATAGGCCTGCGTCACGTAGGCCCCGGCAAACGGCGCATTGCGCACCACCGAAAGCCCGGCCCGCGCAAAGGCGGTCTCGACCCGCGACACGATCTCGGCCGAGGCCGAGGCGCCGAAGCGGTCGCCGATGACGATTTCGGGCCGCCGCGCCGAGTTGCGCGCGACACCGTCCACCGCCTCGTGCGGCATCGAGTGGCAATCGATCAGGATCGCCTCTCCGAACTGGCTGCGCGCGCTCTCGATCAGCTCGCGCAGCTGCGCGTGATAGGGATGCCAGTAGCGCGAGATGCGGCGCTCGGCCTCCGACAGAGGCAGCTTGCCGCGATAGATCGCCCGCCCGTTCGACACCACCCTCGGCACCACGCCGAGCCCGCTCGCCACGCGCGGGTTGTGGCCGCCGCGGCGCACCCCCTCGATCAGCGCCGGGTCGAGCTCGTCGGGGGCGCGGTTGAGGTCGATGAAGGCGCGCGGCGCTCCGGCGCGAAGCAGCGGCGCGCCGAATTGCGGCGCGCAGTCGAACAGCCGGTCGACAAAGGCATCCTCGGAGGACCGGATGGTGTGCTCGTCGAGCACCGTGTTGCGCAGAAAGCTCCACGGATAGTCGCGCCCGGAATGTGGCGAGGCGAAAATCGCACTGGAGGTGGCCGCCTCCGGCAAATCGAGATGAAAGGCGACTTGTGGCATTCGTCCTCCTGATCCACATAGTTTAGCGCGATTTTGCCGGCTGCAAAAAGCCTGTTTTCTTCGCGGGATGGAAACCGGCATTCTTTGCCAGAAAAGCCCTTGCCACCATCTCCGACTCCACTTATAGAGCGCTCCACCGGCGCGGTTCTCCCCGCGCCCCACTTACTTCTGGGGCATGGGACACGGGTATCGCGCAGGCCATGAGAGGGCGGTTAGCTCAGCGGTAGAGCACTACGTTGACATCGTAGGGGCCACTGGTTCGATCCCAGTACCGCCCACCATGGTCCTTATTCACCACCTCCGCGGGGTCGCGCCCACGGTAGGTCCCGCAACGCCAGGCGCTCGCGCGCCGCGACAAGAGGAGAGACCATCATGAAGGTCGCAAACTCGCTCCGCTCGCTCAAGAAGCGCCATCGTGACTGCCGCGTTGTGCGCCGCAAGGGCCGCGTCTACGTGATCAACAAGACCCAGCGTCGTTTCAAAGCCCGCCAGGGCTAATACGATCGCCTGAGATCGGGTACACCGATCACGAGATTTTTGAAAGGGCCGCCCATTCGGGTGGCCTTTCTGCTTTTCGAGAGCCCTCTTTGGCAGAGCCCCGCCTCACGCCCCGGTCTCGACCGCGACCCGGTAGCGCAGCCGCGCCGCCACCGGCGGACCATAATAGCCCCCCTCCACCGGCATGGTCGCTGCCTGCTCAGGTGCTGCACAAAGCGCCACGTGCCCGTCGCTCACCCGCGTGCCATGGGTGGGGTCGAAACCGTGCCAGCCCGTCTCCCCCAGCCAGACCTCGGGCCAGGCATGCAGGTGGCGCTGCCCGTCGACGCTCTCCGCCCGCGCCTGGTAGCCGCTTACGAAGCGCGCCGGCAGGCCCATCAGTCGGCAACAGGCGATGAACAGCACCGCGAGGTCGCGGCACGCGCCCTGCGCCCGCTCCAGCGTCTCTTGAGGGCTCTGAGCATAGCCGTCCTGACGGATGCGCCGGTCGGTGCGCCGATAGAGCGCGCCGGTCAGCGCATCGAGAAACCCCATCGCCCGCCAGCCCGCCGCCTCGGCCAGCGCCTCGGCAAAGCCCCGCACCTGCGGCCCGGGATCGCGCCCCAGCAGGCATTCCGCCGGAGCGTCCGCGCGGCAGGGCCAGGGCAGCAGCGGCAACCGCCGGTCTTCGGGCGGCGCGGCCTCCAGCGTGTCGATCTCGAACTGGCTGTCGATGCGCAACAGATCGCTCGCGCCGGTCCCGAACTCCACCAGCAGCAGCGGGTTGCCATAGGCGTCCACCACCTCGCGCAGGACAGCAGGCTCGGGCTCGATCACCAGCCCGCGCAGCAGCACCCGGCCACCATCGCCGCGCGGCGTCAGCCGCAGCGTATGCGGCGCCAGCGCAACCGGCGCCTCGTAGCTGTAGATGGTTTCATGACGCACCGAGAACCGCATCGCCGCCCCTCCCTGGCTCAGCCTCGAGAGAAGCACCGATCCGCCCCCTTGGGCCAGCCCCAACGCCGCTTCCGCGGCACCGGGCCGCAAGCGCTGCTCAGAGCCGCGGCACCGCCAGCGCCTCGGCGGCGTCGCTGACCGCCTGCAGGAAGGCCGCAATGCGCGCCGGATCCTTGACCCCGGGGGCAGATTCGACGCCGGACGAGACGTCCACCTGCCGCGTCCCGGTCATCGCGATGGCCTGCCCGACATTGGCAGGGGTCAGCCCGCCGGCCAGCATCCACGGGCAGGGCCAGCGCCGCCCCGCGATCAGCCGCCAGTCGAAGGCCAGCCCGTTGCCCCCCGGCAGCGCGGCGCCCTTCGGCGCCTTGGCGTCGACAAGGATCTGGTCCGCCACCTTGCCGTACTCGAGCAGCGCCGGCAGATCCTCTTCGCTCGCCACGCCCACCGCCTTCATCACCGGCAGCCCGTAGCGGGTGCGGATCTCGGCCACCCGCGCGACGCTCTCCCCCCCGTGCAGCTGCAACATGTCGAGCGGCACCTGGGCCAGGATCTCGTCGAGAGCCGCGTCCTCGGCATTGACCACGAGCCCGACCTTGGCGAGCCCCACCGGCGCCGCCAGCGCCAGGTCGCGCGCCTGCGCCACGCTGACATGCCGCGGGCTCTTGGGAAAGAACACGAACCCCGCATAGCTGGCCCCCGCCTCCGCGGTGGCGACAACGTCCTCCGGCCGGGTGAGGCCGCAGATCTTGACGCGAATCTCGCTCATGGCTTCCGCCCTCCCGGACCCGCGCGACAGGCCCCGTCTTCTCTGGTTCAAAAATACCTCGGGGGAGTCGCAGCTCCGCTGCGACGGGGGCAGCGCCCCCTCTCTTCCTCCGACATCACGCTTTCGCGTGGGAGGGGCCAGCGCCCCTTTGTCTCATCATGTCTTGCCCTGAGAGGCCGCTGTGAGGCCGGCAGCACCCGCTGCCCGCCCCCGGACGCGTCAGGCGCTCTGGTCGAGAATCGCCAGAACCTCATCCTTGTCCTTGTCGCGCTCGGCCTGGGTCTTCTTCAGCTCGCGCTCGAGCTTGCGCACCTCCGCCTTGCGCTCCGAGGCCGCGGCGCGATGCTTGTGCTCGCGCAGCCACTCCCAGACAAACCCGATCAGCAGGCCCGCGACGATGCCGCCGAAGAACACCAGGAACAGCGGCAGGGTCAGCGACTGCTGGAATTCGAGCAGGGTCGCGAGGTCCGGTGGCAGCAGCTTGAGCTCCACCATCGAGCGGTTGGCCATTGCGATGGCCACGAGGACGATCGCGAGAACGCCCAGAAACGCATAGCGAATGTAACGCATGTCTTGTCTTACTTTCCGTTCAGCCGGTCACGAAGCAGTTTGCCCGTCTTGAAGAATGGCACGTGCTTCTCCTCGACTTCAACCGCTTCCCCGGTGCGGGGGTTCCGCCCGAGCCGCGCGTCGCGCTTCTTGACCGAGAAGGCGCCGAAACCACGCAGTTCGACCCGGTCGCCCCGGGCCATGGCATTGGTGATCTCCTCGAAGATCGTGTTCACGATCCGCTCCACGTCCCGTTGGTAGAGATGCGGGTTCTCCTCCGCGATCTTCTGGATCAATTCCGATCTGATCATCCTCGCACATCCCCTCAATGCGTCTTGTCGCGCTTTTCGAGTTCTACGACACTTCGCACTCTCGCGCCAAATGGAAACCTCCCGATCACGCGGAAAAGCATTGGAAAGCAGCACTTTGTCGGCCTTCGGGCGACGTGAGGCCGGGTTATGACCACCTTCGCGTCATGCTGCGGCGCGGAAACATCTCGCTTTCAAAATGCGATTCGCGCGCCCGTTTATCGCCCCTCCTCGCCGTCCCCCTGCCCGAACAGCGTCAGGAACAGCGTGGTAAAGAACCCGCCAAAGGCGCTCTCGACCAGCGACACGGCCGCCGGCAGCAGATCCTCGCTGCCGATGAAGCCGGTCTCGTAGCTCCAGAGCACGAAGGCGTTGCCCGCCACGTAGGCGGCGAACAGGATCGACATCAGCGCGAGGAACACGCCGCTGACCTTGCGGCCCCGCGGCCCCTTGCCCAGCCCCACCGATTTCACCACCACGCCGACATAGATGCCAAAGACCGGCAGGAACACCGCGATGGTCGAGACATAGGTCTCGATCTTGGTGATCCGCGCCTGCAGGTAGACCGCGCAGAACGACACGAAGACCACGTGGACGACCACCACCAGGATGGCAAAGACGGCGCGGGCAGTGCGGGCGTACATGCTACTCCGGCGCTCCCGCGATCTCGTCCAGTGCATCGGTCACACGCGCCATGACGTCTTGGCGGAAGCCCTCGAAGCCGGGATCCCAGTCCACCGCCTGAAAGCCTTCGACGGGCTTTTCGCGGTCGCCGGGCCAGCGCCGGATCGAGGTGATCGGCATGTCGAACTCGAGCTCGAAGTAATCCGCCATCGGATGCGCCGGATAGACCTCCAGATAGGCGCGCTCCCAGTGCCCTGCCCGCCCGGTGAGCGCGCCGTCGGGATAGAGCAGCTGTGCCTTGATCTTGCCACGCTCGGCGATCACCGCACAGGTGACGCGCTCGGTCGTCTCGCAGGGGGCGCCGGTGAGCGCCTCGAGCGCGGCCACCACCGGCGCCCGCAGCGGCAACACATGGGCATCGCGGATGGCAAGGAACTGCGCCTGTGTCAGCGGGATCTGCGAGGGCGGCAGCCCGGCCCCGGCCCCGATCCGCACCGCCGCGACATCGTCGCCCAGCAGCTGGCGGAACGAGAGCACCACGTCGGCCTCGAACCCCGGCAGCGTGTGGCCGCAATAGCTGCGGACCTCGCGCCCCGCGAGCTTCTCGACGAAGCCGTCGAGCCCGAAGGGCACGTACTCTGCGCCAAGCGGATCGACATATTGCCGTTCCCACGAATCGCCGGGATCGCAGGGGGCCAGCCCGTCGAGCGGCAGCTGCGCGGCAAGCGCGCGCATCTCGGCCTCGCGGGCGCGGTCGACCACCACGATGATCAGCTCCGGCAGGCAGCCGGCATCGCCACAGAGAAAGACACGGTGGCACATCGCCTTGAGAACCGGCTCCTCGTAGGCCCGCTGCCAGTTGGCCTCGCAGAGGCGGCCCGCCGCGAGGGTGCTGGTGGCATCGAAGGGAGTGACGGTGTCGATGGACTGCGCCACGGCAAGCGCGGGCAGCAAGGCGGCAAGCGCCGACACAAACACCGGTGTGAAACGCGCGGGCATCGGAAAGGCATCCCTCAAATCTGAGGGGAGTCTGAGCCTTTCAACCTGAAGCTGTCAAGCAGCAGCGCCGCACGCCCGTTTCGCGGAACAAAAAAGCCCCGCCGGATCTCTCCGGCGGGGCCAATCTCTTCAGCGCGTCAGCGCCTCAGGCTCAGTTGTCGCCCTTGAGCGCTGCGCCGAGGATATCGCCGAGCGATGCACCCGAGTCGGACGAACCGTACTGTTCCACGGCTTCCTTCTCTTCGGCGATCTCGCGTGCCTTGATCGACAGGCCCAGACGACGGGTCTTGC